>JALUVB010000195.1 GCA_027021085.1 bacterium | reverse complement strand
TAGACTGGGAGATAGTGAACAGTAAGCAGTGAATAGTAAACGGTAACCCAGTAGCCTGGTTTCTTGGGGCAGGAATCTCCTCGCTACTCACTACCAAAGTATTTTCATCCAAAAGAAAAATTACACATGGCATTAGTTCTCTAAAGAATTTTTTTCAGGAATTCGAAAGATTTCTTTCCATAGATACGGTGGTCGCCGGGAAATATTTCCCAGTCCAGCTTGTCTTCTGCTCCCATAACCTGGTATATTTTCTTCACTTTGCCTATGGCTTCCCTTACTCCTTCTATCGGGAATATCGGGTCTCTTTTCCCTGCTTCAACGAAAAGCGCACGCGGGGCGATTAATCCGGCCACATCGTACATCTCTCCGTACTGCAATATGCGGGGAATATAATTATCTATACAATGTTCCAGGGAAAAAATACTATGGTAAAAAGTACAGAAATAACCGCTCACCACTGCGGCTTTTATCCTTGTCTCCACTGCTGCAGAAAAAAGAGAGATAGTGCCCCCTCCGGATATACCCATCACCCCGATTCTTGTTTTATCCACCTCGCTCCTGGTTTCCAGGTAATCCACTGCTCTCATAACATCGTAAACTCGCCAGCCAGCCATTGTCTCTCCCAGCAGCAGCAAAGAACCAGACAAAGGATTACAGGAGCTTGCTTTGTTTCCCTTCTCCCTTGCCTTATCCTCTCTCCTGTGGCCAAAACCTATCTGCTCCATGGCAAGCACAGCAAAACCTTTTCTCACTGCCTGGAGGGCAAAATCCTGCATGTATCCGCTTACCTCTTGCCTGGTGCTGCCATCACTTTCTATCCCTACGATGTCATCCACTCCTCTTCCGTGTCCGGGCAGGCAGATAAGAACCGGTAAAGGCAATCGGGGCCTGCGAGGGAGAAGGAAGTAGGAAAAAACTTTCATGTTTTCCCTGGAGTGGAAGGAAACGGTTTCCCTGCTATAATCGGGAAATTCTGTTTTCTCCAGAATAGCAGGGTGCAGAGCAGAAAAAGGAGGAAAATTCCCCAAAAGCTCCCGTAGTTTCTTTCTCCATTCTTTCTGCCATTGAAGCGCCTCTTCTTTACTTTTTGCCCGAAAGGAAAATTCTCTCTTTGTGGAGTTGTAAAGGCGCTTAATTTCCGGAAAGGGGTTAAAACTTGTCTTGCCTTTTTTCATTGTTTTCTCCTTAATTTAGTTATTTCCCCTATATTTAGTTTACTTACATTTTACCCTAAAATGCCTGCATATATATTTTCTTTTCTCCTGTACCCCATTCTGTTAGAATTATGCACGAAGGAGGTAAATAATGTCCCCAAGAGAAAGAGTCATAAAAGCATTATCCAGGGAAATTCCTGATCGCGTTCCCTTTGAATTCAGTTTCACTCCTTACCTACAGGAAATATTTAAGCAAAAGACAGGTGCGGATGACCCGCGCGAATACTTTGAAATGGAGATAAGACATTTAAGCTTAAAGCCCACCCGGATAAAACAGGATTTCTCTGCTTATATACGCGAAGAGTCTTCCGAAATCTCCAGTATTGATGAATACGGAGTAGGCAGGATAAAGGGCTCTACGTACCATTTCACCAGGATGGTGCATCCCTTAAGAAAATTGAGCCGGCGGGAAGAGTTGGAAAAATATCCGTTTCCTGATATTTGTGCCGAGTACAGGTATGAAGGTATAGCAGAAGAAG
>JALUVB010000194.1 GCA_027021085.1 bacterium | reverse complement strand
TAGTCTCCAAAGATTTCACCGGCAATCCCCATTCCTGCATCTTTGATGCCCTCTCCACTTACATCACAGAAAACAACCTGGTAAAAGTCTTTGGCTGGTATGACAACGAATGGGCATACTCCATGAGGGTAGTTGACCTTATAAAATATGTCATGAAATGAGCGAGAGAAAAGAAGTTCCCGGAGGTATATAAAAATGGCTAAGTTATCTATCGAAGACATTGACATTAAGGGAAAACGTGTTCTGATGCGGGTGGACTTCAATGTCCCCCTCAAAGAAGGAGAAGTAGCCGATGATACAAGAATAAAAGCTGCACTTCCTACCATTAAGTATGCCTTAAACAAAGGAGCAAAGGTCATTCTCGTCTCTCACCTGGGACGCCCAAAAGGCAAGGTGGTAGAAGAGCTGAAGATGGATCCCGTGGCAAAGAGGCTCTCTGAACTGCTGGGAAAAGAAGTAAGAAAGGCTCCGGCCTGCATGGGAGAGGAAGTAAAAAAGATGGTGCAGGAACTGGGAGAGGGAGACGTGCTCCTCCTGGAGAATGTCCGCTTCTACCCGGAGGAGGAAAAAAACGAGCCTGAGTTTGCCAGGAAACTCTCAGAACTGGCAGACTACTTCGTCCAGGATGCCTTTGGCACTGCTCACAGAGCCCATGCCTCCACAGTGGGAGTGGGTGAATATTTACCCGCCGTGGCAGGATTCCTCATGAAGAAAGAAATAGAATACTTTGAAAAAGCACTGAAAAATCCGGAAAAACCATTTTTAGCTATCCTGGGAGGCGCAAAAGTTTCCGACAAGATAGGAGTGATAGAAAACCTGCTGGATAAAGTGGATGGATTTATCATCGGTGGAGCAATGGCATATACATTCCTGAAAGCCCAGGGCTTTGAAATCGGTGGTTCACTCCTGGAAGAAGAAAGGATAGAGTTTTCCGCTGCCATAATAAAGGAGACAGAAAAAAGAGGCATGGACTTTCTCCTTCCCCTGGACCATGTTATAGCCAGGGATTTTTCTCCGGAAGCCGAGACCAGCACCACCTCCGATGAGAATATACCTCCGGGATGGAAAGGCGTGGACATCGGAGAAAAGAGCATTGAAAAAGCAAAAGCCTTAATATCCGGGGCAAAGACCATAGTCTGGAATGGCCCCATGGGAATATTTGAGATAGACAAGTTTGCCCGGGGCACGCAGGAAGTAGCCCTGGCAGTAGCTTCTTCCCCCGCTCTCTCCATAGTGGGAGGGGGAGATACAGTCAGGGCAGTAAAGAAATTCGGGGTGGAAGACAAAATATCCCATATTTCCACGGGCGGAGGCGCTTCCCTGGAACTGCTGGAAGGGAAAGAACTACCCGGGATAAAAATCATTCGGGACAAGTAGCCCGGAGGATAAAAAAGCTTCCCCGTCTCTTTGCTGCTGCCTGTTTTAAGGTTTACTGTCCAGAGAATGCCCTGCCCGCTCCCCCCGATATAAAATCGGGGTCGGGAAGTGGGCGGGCCAGCTCCACGCTGTGCGGGGCTGGCGGGTATGACATGTGGGCTACTTTTCCTCTTTTCTGCCTCTCTTTTGTCATTCTTGCAAAATCTATCTCCTTTACCAGGAAACCAGGACTACCAGGGAAACAATTCACTGTTCACTGCTTACTATTCACTATCTTCCCAGTCTACAGTCTAAAGTCTATGGTCTATAGTCTAAAATG
>JALUVB010000193.1 GCA_027021085.1 bacterium | reverse complement strand
AGAGATAGGCTATCGTGTCCCGGCTAAGAAGAAAGCAACAGGGAATATTGGTTTTCTCATCGGCCCCCACTTTGACATCTCCAACCCTTATCATCACAGGTTTTTTGTGGGGATTGAAGAAGCATCTATCAAATCCGGCAAAAATATAATTTTAGAAACCTGGAGAAATAGTTCTTCTCCTCTTTTCTGGAATAACAAGGTGGATGGAGTAATTATTGCTGAGGACAGGTTAACCGAGGGGGATATAAGACAAATCCAGAAGTACGTACCCGTGGTTCTCCTGAACTGGAGCCCGGAAAGCGTTATCTGTGACATGGTGGTGCCGGATAATACGGGTGGGGTAAGGGAAGCCTTTGCTTATCTCTATAAACTTGGGCATAGAAGGATAGGATTTTTTGCCTTAGTCCCACAAAAATTGGGGATTTCTTCTGACCGGAGATTTAAAGAGCGGCTCCAGGGATATTATATGGGCCTGGAAGATTATAAGTTACCTATGAATAAAGAATACCTGCAGCTTCCGCTCTGTAGAAAAAGGGATATTAATGAGGTGGAAGAACAGGTGTCCCAGACATTGAAGAAGTGGAAGAGTTTACCGAATCCTCCTACGGCAGTGATAACCTACAATGATATTTATGGGGTTGCTTTTATTAAAAAGGCTCCTTCTATAGGCATAAATATTCCGCGGGACCTAAGTGTCATTGGTTTTGATAATACTATTGCTTGTCACTATGTTTCCCCCTCACTCTCCTCTATAGACCAGGCCATGGAGGCCATGGGGAAATTGAGTATGGAGCTTTTAGAGGAGAGAATTAAAGAAGGGAATAAATCTCCTTTCAAAAAACTGACCTGTGGAACGGAACTGGTAATAAGAGAGAGTGTGGGAAAGGTTAATCCCGGTGAATGCCGGGGAAAAAAGGAGGTGCGAGATGATGGGAAAGATTCGTAAGTTGTGGGGAGCAGAAGGAGCTTTCACGCTGATAGAGCTATTGGTGGTTATAGCCATCATAGCCATACTGGCGGCCATTCTGTTGCCCGCTTTGCAGAGAGCCAGGGAGAATGCCAGGAAAGCACGCTGTATAAACAACTTAAAACAGATAGCCCTGATACAGGCTATGTACCGCCAGGATTTTCACGGTTACTATGCCCCCAGTGCGTACTACCTCAGTGAGACTCGCCAGAGACCATGGAACTACATTCTTTATGCTGCAGGGTATGAGGATGTGGGACCTGGGAGGCGAGGCCCTTTGAGTACCTGCCCCACTAAGCGGCCCTACGGGTACGGCGGACATGGTTACTACGCGGATTATGTTGCTAATATGTCAGATACCACGGCGCAGGGATATGCTCGTAGTGGTAGAACGCGGATGAGAATCCCTTCAAAAGTTGTTTCTTTGCTGGATGGTAATGTTTACATGGGACTTCTCAGCAATGGATATCCACCGCGGAATACAGGGCCCATACACTTAGGCGGAGTAAATGTGCTTTTCTGGGATGGACATGCTGAATGGGTGCCCTGGCCAGATGAGAAGATAGACTTGAGGTATAACACAGTAAGAAATTATCTGTAATTGTATGGAAAAAAGGAGAGTCAAGATGCAATACGACCTTTCTTTTAGTATCTTTGCGGTATTTGGTTTTGCTGTTTTTTGTCTAAGTGCAGTTGCCTTTGGCGCAACACTTAATGTGAAGGATTTTGGGGCTTTAG
>JALUVB010000192.1 GCA_027021085.1 bacterium | reverse complement strand
GTGAGAGAGGCGTATTATTATCTTAAAGATACCCTTGCCTCTTTTGACCTGGAACTTTCAGTGGATGAGTCTGGTATACCTACCACTCCCCAGGCACATGTTTTTGTCGTGGAGATGCTCAGAAGCGCGGGGGTGGAGATAACAAGTCTTGCTCCCTGTTTCCCGGGGAGCTTCCAGAAAGGGGTGGATTATAAAGGGAACCCGGAGGAGTTTAGAGAAAGCTTCAAGATACATTCGGAGATAGCCCGTGCTCTGGGAGGTTATAGGTTGAGCCTTCACTCGGGAAGCGATAAATTGTCGGTTTATCCGCTTATGAAGCCTTATCTTCCTTTTCATGTCAAGACTTCCGGCACCACCTGGCTGGAAGGGATATTTACTCTTGCCGAGGTGGATTTTTCTCTTTTTCAGAAAGTTCTCTGGATAGCTAAAGACAGCTATCCTCAGGATAGGCTTTCCTACGAAGTGAGTGCTTCTTTAAGCTTGTGCCCTACGGCAGAGGAGATAAAAAAAGGCATGCCCCACGTTTTCGATAATTTGCACCTGCGTCAGATTCTTCACGTTACCTATGGTTCAGTGCTTAAAGAATTAAAAGATGCTATTTTAAGTTGTCTTCTGCAGAACGAAGAAGTTTATTACCGGAGAGTAAGTGAGCATTTAAAGCAACACGTGGAAAAATTGTATGAAAGAGAAAAAGCATAGGCTGCCTACAATTAAGCTGAATTCCTTTCGCATCTCCCGGCTGATATGCGGCGGCAATCCGGTAAGCGGCTTTTCTCATCATTCCCGGGAAATGGACTGGGAGATGATGCGGTATTATACGGCAGAGAATATATTTTCCCTTCTCAGAGAATGTGAGAAAGAAGGCATCAATACTGTTTGCTGGCGTGGAGACCGCCATCTGATAAGGATACTCCTGGAATACTATGATAAAGGAGGAAAAATCCAGTGGATTGCCCAGACAGCCAGCGAATGGAAAGATATTTTCGCCAACATTTCCATGATAAAAAGATTGCATCCTGTTGCCATATACCATCACGGGACACATGTGGATAATATGTGGCATGCAGGGAGAATTGATGAAGTAAGGGATATTATAAAGTTTATAAAGGACAACGGAATTATTGCCGGCATTGCCTCTCACATTCCCGAGGTTATTGAATATGCAGAAGAACATAACTGGGGGGTGGATTTTTACTTGGCCTGTTTTTATAACCTGGCCAGGCAGTTTAAACCTTACCAGGCTACCTTAACTAAAGAAATTGAGGAACATTTCGAAGATAAAGACAGGGAGGCAATGGTAAAAGTTATTAAGGGAGTAAATAAGCCCTGTTTTGCTTTTAAAATTCTTTCGGCGGGGAGAAAATGTGCTTCACATGAGGATTTAACAGAGGCGTTTAGATTTGCCTTTGATAATATAAAACCAACGGATGGGGTTGTGGTAGGAATGTTTCAAAAACACAGAAACCAGGTACAGGAAAATGCCCGGATAATTCGGGAGATACTGGGAAACGGAGGGTAGAATGGGAGTTTACAAGGTAATTTTGCAGAGGAGAACGATTAGGAGGTTTGCAGAGGAGGGGAGAATCCCTTTAAAAATCCTGGAAAAGCTGGTGAATGCAGGGAGGTTGGCGCCCTCGGCAGCAAACTTGCAGCCCTGGGATTTCGTGGCAGTGAATGATAGGGAACTATGCGACAGGATTTTTCC
>JALUVB010000191.1 GCA_027021085.1 bacterium | reverse complement strand
ATTCTTCCGGCAGAGGCGTGGGAGCACGGTAGTACTGTACCCCGTAGGGAAATAAATCTTTTTCAATATTTTTTTTACCCCTATTTTTCCCTGACATGCTATACTCCTTGTTATTTGAACTATGTATAGTACATTTAACTCTTCCCTATCAGCTATGAACCCGCTACCTTTCCCAACTTAGGCAATAATAGAGTACCAGGCTACAAAACCTTTGCAATCACTATAACCTGGTGCAATAAAAACACTACTCTTTTTTCTATAAATTTCTTCATACTTTCTTTGCCTCTTCATACATAGCCACAATATTTTCAGCTGGTATTTCCGGTAAAAGATAATCATGCGAAGGAGCTACAATATAGCGGTTGTCCTCTCCCAGAATCTGAATTATGCGCCGCGTTTCATTACGCACATCTCCCTCCGTACCACAGCGTAAAACCTCAATATCTATACCCCCGAAGAAAACAATATCTTTGCCAAATTCTTTCTTTAATTTTACCGGGTCCATGTTCGCAGCACTAACCTGAATAGGATTTATGGCATCAAGCCCCATATCTATAAGGTCAGGCAAAATTTCGTGAATATCACCACATGAATGCAAAGCCACTTTTAACCCGTATTTATGTCCCAGGTCAATTATCGCTTTTATGCCCGGGGCGAAGAAACGCCTCCACATATCGGGAGAACAGAGCAGTCCATTCTGTGAACCGAAATCATTACCTAGGAAAAATATGTCCAGCAAATCACCGGCAAGTTCAAACATTCGCCTTGACTGGTCTTGATAGAATTCCACGCATTTTTCACAGGCTGCCTCCACTACACCTGGCTGCAAGACCATTTTTACAAACATTTCCTCCATACCGAATAGCTCCGACACATCGTGGAAGAAAGGCGACCAAGCACCACCTATCAGGCAAAAATCCTGGTATCTCCTGGCTTCCTCTACTACATGGCTCACCTCCCACTCTGCCGGGTCAGGCCAGGGAAAGTTTTCTATGTCTTTTACTGATTCTGCCCCACTAAGGGGATGATTAAGAGCCTGCCCATAGTAGGCTCCTCCCCTGCGAATTCCCCACACAGTATCCACGCTGCCATCTTCGTATTGGGCAAGCGGGGGACCAATGTAACGCGGCCTTATAGTTCTAAAATCAATTCCCAGGGCACGCAGGAGCTGCTCTTCTTCCTCTATCCCCAGGAGTTCCATGAGGTTTGAGGTGGTTTTGGAGTCGGCTCCATACCACATGGGAAATCTATCTAACTTAATCCCCTCAAATACTGCTAAAGCTCTCTTCTTTGCTTTCATAACTTTATCCCAAAAGTATTTCCTGGTGAGGCTGGTCTGAGAAGCGGTTTATCCGGTCTTTTCCCTTTGCAGCGCAGGGAATAAGTTTTTCCTTTTTCGGTAGCAAATATTATTTTATTGCCGCTTAATTTATAGCTTACTTCCCGATTGCCATTGCTAAGTAAAAAACTTTTTTCTCCAAAAGGATTCTTCAGCACACACTTTTTCCCTTTTTCTGATAAAATATCCACCCCCACAGTTTCTCCTTTCTCCCTCCAGGCACTTACCACAAATGCGCCCTCAGCTCTCAATCCCAGGAAATATAATTCCTTCCATTGCTGCGGGATAGCCGGGAAAATCCTGATTATTCCTCCCCAGCTCTGAAGACACATCTCCTGTATGGCTGTGGCCGCTCCGAATCCGCCCTCGTGTGTAATAGCAGAGCCGATTTGCAGAGTAAGCCCATAGATACCCTCTTCCCCGTTCTTGTGAAACCCGGTCCTGGTTACAAAATAATCCAGATAAGTATGCAACAACCTTACCGCCCAGTGGGGCATATTTACCCGGGCAGCTATACAGGCAGCATGGCTGTAACTCCAGCCTGCCCATTCTCCTGTCCCCCGTATAATGAGATTCTCTATACTCTGCCTCAGAAGTTCTCTTTCTTCTTCTGTCCCTTCAATGTTCAGGTCTCCGAGAGGATAAATGCACAGGAGATGGCTTAAATGACGATGATTGGTGGAATAGGGGACATCCTCAAACACCAGTATGCCATAAGGTTTCCAGGCTGGATAGGGGGCAAGGTGGTCCAGAACCTCCTGCCAGAGAGCGCGTTCTTTTTCATACTGTCCGAGAATCTGACTGGATTCTATTGCCCAGGAGAAGAGGTTTCTCACCAGGGCTAAGTCGCAGGAGGGATTTTTCCCAAAACCGGCAAACTGGTTATTCCAGAGAGTGGGGCCTACTCCTTTCTCCGGTCCTCCGAACCATTCCGGGGAATAACTAAAGGGAATATTATAGAATCCCTTCTCGTCTTTTTCTAAGATTCCCAGATAGAACCTGACGCTTTCCCGGAAATAGGGCATAGCCTTTTTCTTCAAAAAATCCTTATCCTGGCTGTAAAGCCAGTATAACCAGAGATGATGTCCCAGCCAGGCATTGATTCCTACCCAGATATCACAGACGCATGCGCTGCCAATTCTCCCTGTAGGCATCCCATTGGAGGGAACTTTGGCACACTCAAACCCGAATACCTGAGTGCTGTGCTCCCGCTCTGCCTCTAACTGTTCTATCATGTAACGGTTAAAAGGCTCCGCAAGGTCAAGGCAATTGCCTGCGTAGGCTGGCCAGTAGGACATCTCGGTATTTATATCGTTGTGATAATCTCCCTGCCAGGGAGGCATAAACTCATCCGGGCTCCATACCCCCACCAGGCTTATGGGTATGCCCTCCTGCCGGGAAGAGGAAGCGAATTTGTACATCTCTAAATGATATAAATTTTCCAGCTTCGCATCAGGCAGGTGAATTATTGACCTTTCCTCCCAGAACGAATTCCACCAGGCAGCATGTTCCCGGAAAATTTTTCGCCAGGAGAGGGAGGAAGACTCCTCAATATTTTGATAGGCAATTTCCAGCACATCTTCTCCCGAGAGACTGTAAGCAATGGATAGCCTTAACTCACAGAAACCTCTTTTTTTAACCTCCTTCCAGACTACTGCTACCCTTCCTCCGTCAGGTATTTCCTGCAGGCTGTAGTGGGCATCCTTATAGGAAGCGGAGAGAGGTTCTCTGTAGCCGTACTTGCTCAGGTCTGCCTTTATATGCGGATAACCTATGCTTTTTTTAGGCTCTCCACTCCTTACCAGATGGAAGAAGCTTTTATATTTTGCCTTAAGCTGCAGGGAATCCGGCCATCTCACCAGGATAAGTGGCCTTGTTCTGCTGACAAATACTTCCAGTTTGCCCCGGGCATTATCGGTTGTGAGGTTGGTTTTGACTACCGCCTGAGCAAGGGAAAGCCTCGCTTTCTCCACCTGAAGCGGCTTGTGATTTCCCCTGATTTCTATTCTGCCTACACCTAATTTAGTGGGAGCAATGTCATTGTATTTAATCTTTGCCTTGATATATTTCAGGAATTCTTCTTTTTTCCCGGCTTGATGCAATTCTTTGGCCCGGTTAAAACGAAAACTGCTGTCCCACTCCGGGTTGCGGGTATCCCAGACATCGGCCTTGTCTATGGTTAGTTTTAAAGGATTGCCGTCTCCCCAGACCATTACCCCCATATCCCCGTTGCCCAGAGGAAGCCCCTCCTCCCATTCCTGCGCAGGTTTTTTATTTATTACATCCTGTTTCCTGAGAAAGCTGCTTAAATTCTTTTCCATTATACTGATATTCCTCCCTTAAATATTAAATATATCGCCCGGGTATATATGTTGCCTATTCTGCGGGCAAAACTCCCATATAGGCATCGTCCAGGTACAGGGTGCCTCCTATGCTGAAAGCAGGCTGTAAGCCATTGATATCTTTATCACTTTCCTTGGTATCAAACTCAAACTTGTATTCCTTCCACTCATCCGGGCTGTTTACCTGCATCCGCCCGGACCCGAATGCATGGATAAACGTTCGCCCGGTAAATCCATAAGCAATTATGCCTATAGATCCTTCTCCTTTTACCCAGACTTTAATCAAGTATTTTTTACCCGGGGTAACCCGTACCGGCCGGTTATGACCGGCCCCCGCAAAAAGCACATAGGTCTTTCTTGCGGGGGTAGGTTTATTCTCTAACTTTATATACCTGGAACCGCCGTGGGAGGTCTCTACATCATATATCACCGTGAGTTTTCCGGGATAACTACCGGACCCTATTGACCATCCCTCGGGTATTTCCGTGGCTTCTATTATTCCTTTCATTCTTTCGGGCACAGTAAAGGGTTTAATCTTCTCAAATCCGGGGTTTTTTAGAAGATTTGCTCTCTCCTCACCCCACAGCAGCTGCCCAGAAAACAAAACCGCCAAAGCCATTACCCCCCAGGTCATTTTTAATATCTTACCCATGTTCTATCTCCCTCCTTTTCTTTCTTAGTTTTTTCCCAGCAGGATGAATTGTATGCTCTTCCCGGGCAGAGAAACCTCTATTGCGGAATCTGTCAGAGTAATTGCCTCTTTTGTCATCGGTTTTATTTCTTTGAGTATCCCATTTTTTACTTCGAATTTTGCCCGTTTAATTCTTGTCACTCTTACTCCTTCTTTTTTCCAGCCAAAACCTGCAAGATTAATTTTCAATTCTCCTCTTGCCTGGCTATTAGCAAGATTTGCCACCAGAAGCAAGGCTTTCTTCTCTGCTTTTTTTAGGTATACACTCACTTTTACATTATCCATAGATGATTGTACCAGACTGCTACTTTTCCAGTAAGGAATCCATTCAGAAGTGGTATACCAATCATCCATTATCTCCCATACCGGTTTTAACTGCTGCAGCCCTATGCCCCAACCACCGCCAACCCGGTTTGCCAGAGGATAAATATTATGAATAAGGGTTAGGGCAAGAACCTCCTCCGCAGGCACCCTCCATTTTTTCTCCACCCGGTTATAAGCTAAAAATGCATAGAATTCAAAGGGAACTCCATACTCCTGGAACGTAGCAAAACCGGTCCTGAAAAAGTCCGGTGTGAGCTGAGAATAGCCGTATTTCTTCTGACGACCACCCCAGAACTCACCTTCCGTGGTTCCATCTACAAAAGAGGCCAGGGGACTTATCGGAACTGCATGGGCGATGATAAAGGAACCCGGGTGTCTTGATTTGAAGAGGGTATAAATCCTCTTATATGCTTCCCTGGCTCCGAATAGATTAATAGTAGGCCTGCGTCTCCCTGTATTGTCAATATACCCACAACCGTGGTATCCATTTATGCAGGCCAGAACCCCCGATGAATCAAAATATATACCCCTCAGGCCTTCATCTATCATCTTATTTATACCCCATAACAGGAAATTTGTATAAGAATCTCTCAAACAGACCACCGCCGTGGTGAATTTTCCTGAGGGCCATCTTCTTTTGGGAATGGTCTCCCATTCCCGGCCAAAAAGCTGGAACTCCGGCATCTCTACCGTGGTCATATTCGTGTAATAATCCGGGAATACTCTCACCCCTTCTTTCCAGAATGCTTCTACCCTTCTTTTTCCTGCCGGGGTTAGTCCAGGCCAGCCCATGGCCCGGGTAAGGCGATAGGGAGTCACGGCATAAAAGTCTTTCTGGTTCCCGGGTTGAGTCCTAAGGTCACCACCGCCACCGTATCCGTAATGCCATTTCCGGGGATCTTTCGGCAAAGGCTTAACCGGCGTGGCATGCAGGGCCAGGGTGTAGGATAGGGGCTCTTGCAAGGGATAGGGGGAACCAATAAAATTAAACCGCAGTTCCTTTGTCTTGCCCTTGTTTAAAATCTCTACATACTTTTTAGTGTAAAAATTCTTATCTGAATTAAAGGTTACCGATAACCCCACCTTGTCCCCTCCTACCCAGACATAGTGCATAAATTTGTTCGGCCAGAGCCAACCCTTAGCGGAAAAGAACCATTTATTACTAATCTTCAAAAGGTCTCTTCCGTTTCCTTTTGCCCCTTTATAAAGAGCAGCAGCATACCAGCCCCAATTGGGGTCAGTAAACATCTCCTTTGCCTTCATGTACAGGGCATCCTCTTCCTTTAAGGGGATTTCCAGGGCCAGGCTTTTTATGGTTACCGGAGCTTTTGG
>JALUVB010000190.1 GCA_027021085.1 bacterium | reverse complement strand
CATCAGTAATCGCTAAGCCAAGACTGATGGGCAGGGATTTGCTGAGTTTCAGGGACTCTTTTATCTTCAGGGCTTTTTCTTTATGGGGATTAACGGCCAAAGGTATTTCACGTTTGATAATTTCCTTCTTAGTGCGGGCAAGAGATACTAACAGGTTGCTCTTAAGGCTTAAGGTGCTGGAGCTAAAATTAGATATTTTACCTCTTATATCAATATCCCCTCCTGCCGGGTCCCCGAGGGATTTTATCTTTATTACCGGGGCATCTTTCCTGAAATAAAGGTAGCCAAACCCCTCAGAATTATTAAAATTTCCCCCGGAGGGCGACCAGGAAGTCCACTTGGCCATCCATGCTCCCTGTTTAGCCTTGCGTTTCTTACTGATATCCCAATCCCGGGAAAAATTCCCCCGCCAGAGGGAGCCATCTCGGGGAGCAGAGACGCCGAGCGCCTTAAAGGGAATGGCTATCTCTGCTGTCCATATACTCCTGCCAAAAGTTAAAATACCTCCTGCTGTCTCTCCCACATCCACAACAGAATTCTTGAATTTCCAGCTTCCATTCCAGGAAGCATCGGTGACAATTGCATCGTAGGTGGTGCCGATAGAATTGCCGATAAAGGTGTAAAAATGCCGGGGACGAGAAGGGTCAGGAGCTAAACGAATCTCTATGGCATCATCTGTATAGACTGGCCCATCGTGCTTGGTTACCTTTGCCTTTATCCCACCCGAGACCGTGGAGCGGAAGGCAATATACAAGTTTTCTTCATCGTAAGTAATATAGACAATGGTATCATCCCTGGTCAGAGTCCCTCCTACATTCACAAATCCGGTTGTTGCCGTAGCATACTTCCATTCCCCCGGCTCCATTCTACCATCTACTACCGGCGGGACTTTGGTCTTGGTAACGGTGATTATCGGAAGTGAATCCCAGCTCGCATAAGATGGTGTCCAGAAAAATAAAAGAAGTAAACCACTGATTAACACCGCCGCCTTTAACAATTTAGCCATCTCTCTCCCCCTGCACATGCTTTAAATAGCTGTTAACAATTACCTACTTTACATGCAAGGCAACATCCTCTGCAGAAAAAATATTTCTATAGCTTACTCGCCCTGCAATCTTCATATTCTCCTTGCGTTACCAATTAAGTATGCATATGAGCAGTCAATATCCCTCTCTTCTAAAGAACCAGATTATGTGTATCCCGGGACAAAATCAATCCTGGTTATATCTTCTCCGCTCTACCTTGGTAACCCATTCTACACGCCCATCCATGAAAGCTGCATTAGCTCCGTCAAAATGGCGCCAGGCAATATGGCAAGCGGACCCGGGCGTAATATGGTCAACCCGATTCTGGTCAAAATAGATGTAATTTCCATCTACCAGGAAAATCAGTTCTCCAGGGTTATGAATACTGCTAAACCTTACCTTTCTGCCAGTATTAGGATTGCCACTGGTCAGCTGGACATTGATAGTATAACCTATTATAGGCCCCGGGGGCCCTCCCGTGTAAGGGGAACGGTAGCCATTATTCGTGCCCCAGGCAGCAGAAGCAGGTCCAGTTGTTACTTCTTGTGCATCAGGACAATGGTAGAACATGTAGGCGGAAGCACTGCCACCACCATTCTTATTAAAATAAGGGTTCATCTTGTAAACCCAGGTACCCCTGCTACCACCATCACCCTGGCCATGGTAAGACAACGTATACCCATCATAGTCCTGCATGTACATGTAGCCAGCCAGCCCCAGCTGCTTCAGGTTGTTTATGCATACTGTCTTCCTGGCTTGTTCCCTGGCCTTCTGCAAAGCGGGCAGCAGCATGGCTGCCAGTATTGCTATGATGGCTACAACCACCAATAGCTCTATCAGCGTGAACCCTCCTCTTAAACCCCAGGTTTTTCTAATTTTTCCTAACA
>JALUVB010000189.1 GCA_027021085.1 bacterium | reverse complement strand
TTTTGCAATTTAATTTGCTGAATTTTTTCCCCTATCGTATTCCTTATCCTTCCGAACTTGAATTTGGGTTGTTATCTGTGCGTAATGACACGAATTTTTACCTGGTGGAGAGATTGATAGATATTTTCGAGAGAGAAGGGAAAAATATTTCTTCTGGAGAAAAGAAAGTAATCTTCACTTTTGAGCTGGGGATTCAAGGGGAACTGGATGATGAATTTAAAGTAAAAAAACTCCCCTTTTTCGTGGATTGTCCGCAACAACGGGATGTAATAGATGCTCCTCCTCCCGGAACAGTGGATTGGCAGGTGTACCTCTTAACGGCTGATTATGTTGTGGATAAGACAGGAGACCTGGGAAGAAGGGGATATCTGGAGGATATCGGTGGTGCATTTAAGAAATCCTTAAAAATTAATTCTGAGATGTTTACAAAAATAGGAGAATTCAAAATGCGGGAAGGAGACTATGTAGCCGTCTATAGAAAAATTGTCCCCTTAACGCTGTTTACAAATTTTCTTTTGGGTGAGCAATGAATGTAGTAGTGAACAGTAGCGAGTAGAGAGTAGTGAGTAGAGAGTAGTGGGGGGAAGGGTAGTTAACAGTAAATAGTGAACAGTGAATAGTAACTCGGTATCCTGGTTTCCTGTTAAAGGGGATAGGTTTTGCAGGAATGACAAAAGAGAAGCAAAAAGGGAAAAAACCAGCCCACCTGTCATGCCTGCGGAAGCAGGCATCCACGCAAGACTTTCGACCATAGACTGTAGACTGACAGAAAAGGGGACAGGCTACTTTTCTCTGTTGCTTTTTCTATTAGGCTGCGTTCCTCTCTTTCTCCGCAGGCTTCCTCCTACGACTACTATGTGTATTTTGGAAACGCTACAACAGCAACAGAACAGGTTTGGCGCATTCTGAAAAGGAAACTTAATTTTTTCTCTACTCTTTCATGTAGATTTTTAATAAGGCAATTCGCTAATATGATATAATTTCCTGTAGATAGATATGGATATTCAAAAAGAAGTGGGGGAAATAGTTAAGCAGATAATAGAGAAATATAAGCCTGAAAGAATTATTCTCTTCGGTTCAGCAGCAAGGGGAGAATTCAGTAATGATTCTGATTTAGATATTTTAATAGTTAAAAGAAATGTTCCACTTGTAGGGAGAGAGAGAGTAAGGGAACTCAGAAGATTAATTAAAAAAAGAGTAGCAGCAGACTTTCTTATCTATCGCCCGGAGGAATTTGAGAGATGCATTAAAAGAGGAGATCCTTTTCTTAAGGCAGTTATGAAAGAAGGGAAAGTTCTTTATAGTGGTTAATCCATCTTTTGAAGAATGGCTGGAAAAGGCAGAAGAGGATTATAATTTTGCCTGTCGAAATCTTGCAGACTTTACAATCCCCTTTTTTTCCCAGATTTGTTATCATTTTCAGCAAGCGGCTGAGAAATATTTGAAAGCCTATATTGTAGCTTATGAGCTTGAATTTAAGAAAATCCATGACCTTACAGAACTTCTGAGAATTTGTCAGAAGAAAGAACCTTCTTTCTCTTCCCTTTCTTCTGCCTGTGAATTCCTTACCGATTTTTATATAGAGACTCGGTATCCTGTTCCCTGGCCTGTGAGAGTTAGCCGGGAAGAAGCAAAGAAAGCAAGGAAATATACGAAAGACATCAGAGATTTTATACGGAAAATTTTGAAAAATAAGTAGGTGTCTGATGTTTTTAGACC
>JALUVB010000188.1 GCA_027021085.1 bacterium | reverse complement strand
GTTGTGTGGCTGCTGTGCTTTTTCGCATTAGATTTAAGTATGCCTTGCCTGCTATAATTGGCGGTGTGCTGATAGCAGGTATAGTGGTGTCGTTGCTTACTTACGGCGGAAAATCTCTCTTAATACAGTGAAAGGAGGCGAAGGATATGGAGAAAGAAAGTGATGCGAGATTCTTAGCCTTCATAAACCAGTTGTATCTGGGAGGTATGGCTCACCTGGGTAAATTGCCTAATCCGGCCACGGGCAAGATAGAAAAAAACCTGGAGATAGCGCATGAGACCATAGAGACATTAAGGATGGTGGAGAGAAAAACCAGGGGTAATCTTTCCAGGGAAGAAGAAAGTATGCTTAAAAGTTTCCTTACCAATCTCCAGCTTAACTATGTGGAGGAGTTTAATAAAAAAGTTCCAGAGAAGGAAGAAACGAAAAAAGAGAAAGGCAAAGAGAAGAAATGAGTTGTGAAAGCGGATGGGAGGCAATAAACTTAAGGTTTGTGGAAAGAGTGCCAAGAACAGAGTGCTCAGCACATCGGCACTGGGAACGGGTCAAAGCAGTAACCGGGATTGATACTTCCCGGGAGGAAAACAGGGAAATAGCCAGCAAGGAATTTGTGAGAATGTGGGATTATGCTTTTATGTGGATGTGTCCCACTGGGCCGGATATTAAGAAATACGGGAAAACAACTTCCCTTACTATAAAAAGTTATGGGAACCTATTCTGGAGGCAGGTAAAAAGTTGATTTTTGCTTCGGATGGAAAGTCCGATATGTTTTTTACTGATATTGTAGAGTGTGGTGTGCATATGGTGGTTATGGAGCCGAGTTGCGATATGGCGGGATTCGCGGAAAAATACGGCAAAACCCATGGGTTTGTAGGTAATGCAGATTGCAGGATTCTGCTTAGCGGGAACAAGGAGGATATCTACAACGAGGTAAAACGCTGCATGGATATAGGCAAGAAATACCCCGGGTTTATCATGGCAGTGGGAAATCATATCCCCGCGAACACTCCCGTGGATAATGCACTCTATTACAATGAAGCGTACTTAAAACTTTCCGGAAGATAACGGTATTAAAGAGTACACAGTGTACCATATGGAACAGTAATCCTGAGTTAATTCCTTCTGTAATTCTTCAATTTTCCTTTTCTTTCCTTACTTTCAGGGATTGGCATGAAATTTGTCCCCTTAGTAGACAGAAGGAGGTGAAAAATATGAAACAATTGATTTACCCAAAGAGCAGAATTCCCCTATGTATTCTGGCTGGGATGATGATGCTTTTACCCACCCTTCTATATGCCCGAAACATGGGAGATGGAGCCAGAGAAAGACCTGCCCCGGTATTGATGGGAAAGGGTTTTGCTGTAATGCAGGATGAGTACCGATTAGTTAAGATAATTGTTACAGAAAAAGAAGTAGAAGGAGAAGGGGTAGGCAGGTTGCGGGGGATGCTTTTCCTGGAAGGGGAAAAATATTCCCTTGATGTAGAAAAAACAGGTGACGGGGAGTTCTCAGGAAAGGTACTGCTCCAGAAAGAAGGCAGAGAAGAAGTAGGAGATATTTCCCTCCAGGTGAAAGAGATAGGAGAAAGAAGAAAGGAAAAAGTTATCACGGGAAAATTAGTGCTGGAAGGAGAAAGTTACCGTCTTTACCTGCTTTCTCCCGGGAGAAGGGGAGAAGGAAAAAGAAGAATGAGAAAAGGAGGTGAGTGCTATGAATAAGG
>JALUVB010000187.1 GCA_027021085.1 bacterium | reverse complement strand
AATCCGAACTATCAAACTTATTCCTATAAGAGCGAGGGTTTTCTACTCGTATCCTCGCCTAGGGCGGTACTTCGTCCCACTCAATGGTTTTACTTCATTTAAAAATTTTTGTGTGCCTATCCATACCATTCCAACTACTCAGAAAGCGAACTCGGGAGATTATTACATTAAAGTCCTTGATGCTGAACTTCTTCAACGTAAGGAGCCAGTCAGCCTAGATCTTGAGACCGAAAAAGCCGCCTTTCAAAAAGGTGTAAGGCGCTATCAAGATGGCTATAGATATCAAGCACCAGAAGTCTTTTTAGCTTATGTTCGAAAGGCTAAGGTTCTAAGCAATTCTTTTTTAATTCTTTCCCCTGATGACCGTATTTTTCGAGACTCGGTATTCAGGAACTTTCATCTTGGATGGATTAACGAACTTTATGGCTTTAGGTTGCCTCCCATCAATCGCCGGTTAAAAACTTGTGTCGTACTTGGCTCCCTTTGGTGTAGAGGATACTATCACTGGTTAAATGACGTTTTGCCTCGTTTATACATATTGGAAAAATTTGAGCATTTACAATCCATCCCACTTTTATTGCCTTCAGGCCTAACCCAAAACCAATACGAATCTCTGCATCTCCTTGGGATTTCACGGGACAGAATTATAGAATTTGATGGAGGCCATTGGCAGGTTGATCGACTGTATTTCCCTTCTTTTCTTAGTAGAACAGGTAACAGTCGTCCACAGGCAGTCTCTTGGTTACGTAACCATTTCTGGAAAGAATTGGGGATTCAAGTTGGAAGGGGCGATACACGCCGATCTCGCCTCTATATCTCAAGGCGCGACGCTGAGTGTCGTAGGATTGTAAATGAGGAAGAACTCGTAGATTTTCTAGAAAGTAGAGGCTTTAAAGGTATCGTTCCTGGCGAACTATCTTTTGCGGAGCAGGTCCGGATTTTTAGCCAAGCGGAGATTATCATTGGCCCACATGGTAGTGGTTTAGCCAATATGGTTTTTACACCTCCAGGAGCCACTCTGATCGAACTCTTTCCCCCCAACTACATTAACTGTTGTTATTGGGCGCTTGCAAATGCTTGTAACAATAGATATGCATTTACGATCGGCACAATTAAGAATAGAGTTTCACAAGATTTTGAAATATCACTGGATAAGGTCAAGAAGTTGTTGGAGGTGCTTCCCCTTGACTAAAGCACGTAAAAGCTCCCTTGATGCTACAGTCCAAAAACAGGATGGTGAATTCTCGGGGGAGTCTTTGATTTTCCTAATATCCCAACCAAGAGCAGGCTCGACACTGCTTCAGCGCATGCTGGCAACTCATTCCGACATCTATACAACTTCTGAACCTTGGTTAATGCTGCATCCTCTGTATGCACTGCGTGAAAAAGGCTTTGAAGCTGAGTATAACTCTGACTCGGCTTTGGGAGCCGTCAGGGATTTCCTCAGTACATTGCCTGAAGGAGAAGAAACATATTGGGAGGCATTACGTAGGGCATTCTCCTACCTTTATGATCGAGCCTTGGCTGGCACTGGGAAAAAGTTTTTCTTGGATAAAACCCCTCGATATTACTTCACCATCCCGGAACTCTATCGTGTCTTTCCCAAAGCAAAATTTATATTCCTCCTGAGAAATCCCCTTGCTGTTTTGGCTTCGATACTGGAGACATGGGTAAAGGACAGTCCATTTGGACTTTCTCATTTTCGCCATGACTTGCTGACTGCGCCCC
>JALUVB010000186.1 GCA_027021085.1 bacterium | reverse complement strand
CCTCCGGCCAGGATTGTGCCTCCCTGGTAAACCGGATAGCCCGGGTCAGGAACCAGCACCAGGTCCCCCGGGTTTACCAGGGCAAGTGGTATGTGCCCGATGCCTTCCTTGGAGCCGATGAGAGCCAGGACTTCCTTTTCCGGGCTGATGTCCACCCCGAATCTTTCCTGGAGCCAGTCAGCCACTGTTTCCCGGAATTCCACTGCTCCCTGGTAGGAAGGGTAATGATGGCGGGATGGGTCTTCGGCTGCTTTTTTCAGTGCTTCCACGATGTAGGAAGGGGTGGGCAAGTCAGGGTCGCCTATACCCAGGCTTATTATTTCTTTTCCCTTTTTCTTTTCCTCTTCTATGAGCTGGTCAATACGGGCAAAGAGGTAAGGGGGGAGTTTTTTGAGCCTTTCTGCAATTTCAATTTTCATCTTTTTCCTCCAGGTAAACTTCTGCGCATTTTTCTGCCAGTTTTCTTATCCTGTTTATGTAATTCACCCGTTCTGTGGGAGAGATGGTGCGCCGCGCATCCAGTATGTTGAAGGTATGGGAGAGCCGCAGGACAAAGTTATAGGCGGGAATGGGAAGATTTTTGTTTAATAGTTTCTTGGCTTCTTCTTCGTATTCCCTGAACCATTCCCGGTGCAGGTTTATGTCTGCCTCTTCAAAGGCGAAGCAGGAATACTCGTATTCGTCCCTTTTGTGTATTTCGCCGTAAGTAATGCCAGGTGCCCATTTTAGCTCAAACACGTTCTCCTTTTCCTGCAGAAACATGCCGATTCTTTCCAGCCCGTAGGTTATTTCTACCGGGATGGGATTTAGTTCCCGGCCTCCCATCTGTTGAAAATAGGTGAACTGGGTAATCTCCATGCCGTCAATCCAGACTTCCCAGCCCACGCCGAAGGCGCCCAGGGTGGGGGATTGCCAGTCATCTTCTACGAAGCGGATGTCGTGTTTTTTGACCTCTATCCCCAGCCCTTCCAGGCTGTCCAGGTAGGTTCTCTGGATATTTTCGGGAGAGGGGCTTATTACTACCTGGAACTGGTAGTGCTGGAAGAGCCGATTCGGGTTTTCTCCGTATCTCCCGTCAGCCGGCCGGCGGGAGGGTTCCACGTAGGCTACCCGCCATGGCTTTCCCTGTAAAACGCCGAAGAAGGTCAGGGGGTTCATGGTGCCGGCTCCCACCTCTTCGCTGGTAGGCTGGGCTATGAGACACCCCTTGTCTACCCAGAACCTCTGCAGGGAAAGAATAATATCCTGGAAATACATGGCTATCTATTATACCCGATGTGGTGCCCTGGTTTCAAAAGACTTGACAAAAGAAATTTTTAAAGTATAATTGCAACTGAAAATTAGTTGCAATGCAGAATATAGATAGTGTTTCCGGAGTAAAGAAGCTGGAACAGTTCCTGCGGGAAAAGGGATATAAGTTTACCCCGGAAAGGCAGGTAGTGGTGAGGGAAGTTTTTTCCTCGCATGGGCACTTCGATGCAGAGGAGTTGTACAGGAGGATAAAAAGAAGGAATAAGAAGGTTTCCCTGGCTACCATCTACCGCACTCTTCCCCTCCTGGTGAAAAGCGGATTAATAAGAGAGGTGATGCGCTGCCAGGGAAAGGGAGTCTACGAGCATATCTGGGGACACAGCCACCATGACCACTTGATTTGCGTGAGTTGCGGGAAGGTTATAGAGTTCAGCGAGGATAGAATAGAGAAGTTGCAGGATGATATCTGTGCCAGGTTTCAATTCCAGCCTGTTGAGCATCGCCTGGGAATAAGAGGGTATTGCAAAGATTGCCAGAAAAGGTAACAGGGTTTTTGTTTTGGTATAATATTGAGAATGATTTGCAATTTCAAAGGAGGTTGTCATGGAGAGTAGGAAAATGCTGTTAAAGGATTTGAAAAGGGGCGAGCGGGGGAAGGTGGTAAAAGTGGAGGAAAGAGGGGAGGTGCGCAGGAGAATCCTGGATATGGGGGTGGTGCCGGGAACAATTGTGGAAATGGAAAGGATAGCACCCCTGGGAGACCCGGTGGAAATAAAGGTAAGAGGTTACCACCTTTCTCTCAGGAAGGAAGAGGCAGAGAGGATAAGAGTAGAGCCGGTAAAATGAAGGAGCACGTGTTCCCTTTGGGTTTTTTGTCGGTGGGAAAGGAGGGGATAGTGGTGCAGGTAAAA
>JALUVB010000185.1 GCA_027021085.1 bacterium | reverse complement strand
ATGGAATTAGGAGTTAATTTAATCATTACCCTGAATATGTGGGACCTGGCTAATAAGATGGGGTTAAGGATAGATGAGAAGAAACTCTCGGAACTGCTTGGTGTTCCCTGTATTCCAGCTGTTGCCACCAGGAGGCAGGGTATGGAGGAGCTTCTGGAAAGGGCAATTGCTTTGAGTAAGGGGAAAATTTTCTTAAGAAGGAAGCCCATAAGGTATGGAAAGGAGATTGAGGAAGAGATAAGAAAGATTGAGGAAATAGTAAGAAAGGATGGGGAGCTGGCGGGAAAGTATGCTGCCAGGTGGATAGCGGTGAAGCTTCTGGAAAATGATGAAGAAGTCAGGGAGAGGGTAAAGGCAAGTGCTTTTGGCCGGGAGATTCTGTCACAGGCAGAAAAGAGCAGCGCGCATCTGGAGGGTGTTTTCGGAGATGAGGTAGAGGCGGTGATTCCGGACAGACGCTATGGATTTATAAGCGGCGCCTGTTCCCGGGCAGTGAAGAAGAGTTACGAGGTAAGACATACCATTTCTGACCGGATAGACAGAATTCTTCTCAACCGGATACTGGGGCTGCCTATTTTCCTGGGCATGATGTGGCTGATGTTTAAACTTGTTTTTAAGCTGAGCGAACCCATGATGGGCTGGATTGAAAGTTTCATGGGCTGGCTGGGAGGTTTCCTGGGTAATTTATTGCCTGAAGAGAGTGCTATTCATTCCCTGGTGGTGGACGGCATTATCGGGGGAGTGGGCAGTGTACTGGTGTTTGTCCCCATTATTTTTCTCTTGTTTCTTGCCATTGCTATTCTGGAAGATTCCGGTTACCTGGCCAGGGGTGCTTTCATCATGGATAGACTGATGCACAAGATAGGGCTCCACGGCCGTTCCTTTATTCCCATGATGCTGGGGTTCGGGTGTAATCTGCCGGGAATTATGGCCACCAGGGTGATAGAGGATAAAAAGGCACGGCTGGTGACCATTCTGGTAAATCCGTTTATGAGCTGTGGAGCGAGATTGCCAGTGTATACCCTGTTTGTGGGGGCATTTTTCTCTGAAAGGCATGCGGGTAATGTGCTTTTTTCTCTTTATCTGCTGGGAATACTGGTGGCAATCATTATGGCAAAACTCTTCAGGAAGTATCTCTTCAAGGGGGCTCCCATGCCTTTTGTTATGGAACTTCCGCCTTACAGACTGCCTACCTTGAAAGGTGCCTTGCTGCACATGTGGGAGAGAGGGGGTGTGTACCTTAAGAAAGCCGGCACCGTAATCTTTGCCGGGTGTATTCTAATCTGGGCCCTAAGCAATTTCCCTTATAACATTCAATACTCCAGGAATTACCAGGCGCTTATAGAGAAAGCTAAAGATAAAGAGGAATTGGTGAGTAAACTTAAAAACGAGAGAGCAGAAGAAAAGCTGGAGAAGAGCTTTGCGGGAAGGATAGGGAAAGCTGTGGCGCCGGTATTTAGGCCTCTTGGCTTCGGGGACTGGAAGCCTGCGGTAGCACTTATGGCCGGGTTTATTGCCAAGGAGATAGTGGTGGGTACTCTGGGAACCCTCCATGCCGTGGGAGAGGAGGAAGAAAGTTTGCGGGAAGCGCTCAGGAAGGCAAAGTGGCCTGACGGAAGAAAGGTGTGGACTCCCCTGGTTGCTTACGCGTTCATGGTGTTTGTTCTTCTCTACATACCGTGTGTGGCAACTATCGGGGTAATTTACCGGGAAACCAATTCCTTCCGCTGGCCGCTTTTTGCTGCTTTTTACACCACTGGCATAGCCTGGATACTTGCTTTTTTGGTTTTCCAGGGAGGTAAAGCACTTGGGCTGGGATAAGGAAAAAACGGATAAAAGGGGAATATTTTCTTGCTTTATTAATTTTTGTGTTGATATAATAGCACGAATTTTTAAAACGTGTTATA
Source organism: bacterium (assembly GCA_027021085.1). Lineage (GTDB taxonomy): Bacteria > CAIJMQ01 > CAIJMQ01 > JAADFP01 > JAADFP01 > JAADFP01. The sequence goes on along the minus strand of JALUVB010000185.1, from coordinate 3,932 downwards.
ATAAGGGAGGTGAAAGATGTTAAAAAGCGTTTTTTTAGTCGGTTTTTCTCTCTTGCTGGCTACTGCATCCTATGCGCACTTTGGTATGATTATTCCCTCTCAGGATATTGTGCAGCAGGGAGAAAGTAATGTAATTACCCTTCGGGTGATGTTTGCTCATCCTTTTGCAGGAAATAGCCTGGATATGAAAAAACCCGTGCAGTTCGGGGTGATGGTGCGCGGGAAAAAGTATTCGCTGCTTGATTCTTTGCAACCGGTGCGGGTGAAGGGCTATGCTGACCAGAAAGCGCATGAGGGATGGGTGGCCAGGTTTACCCTGAAGCGTCCGGGTGATTATGTTTTTTACTGTGCGCCGCAGCCTTACTGGGAACCGGCAGAGGATAAGTTTATTGTGCATTATACCAAGGTGATTGTGGATGCCTTTGGCCGGGAAGAAGGCTGGGATAAGGAGGTAGGCTTAAAAACAGAGATAGTGCCGCTTACCCGTCCTTACGGCCTGTATGCCGGAAATACCTTCCAGGGAGTGGTAAAGGTAAATGGCAAGATAGCTCCTTTTACGGAGGTGGAGGTGGAGTATTTTAATGAAGAGGGGAAGGTAAAAGCTCCCCGGGAGACTTTTGTCACCCAGGTAGTAAAAAGTGATGCTAATGGCGTCTTTACTTATACTATTCCCTGGGCAGGCTGGTGGGGATTTGCCGCTTTGAATGAAGACGAAAAAAAGATAAGCTATAAGGGTGAAGAAAAACCGGTGGAAATCGGCGCGGTTATCTGGGTGAAGGCGTATGGAGGGAAGACGTTAGGCTTTAGACCATAGACTGTGGTCAGTAGTGGGTAGCGAGTAGTTAGTAGCGAGGGGGAAGCAGGAAAGACTACAGACTTTAGACTTTAGACTGGGAGAGGGAGCACAGTGAACAGTGAATAGTAAGCAGTTAGGGGTAAGTCGGTATCCTGGTTCCCTGGTAATCCTGGTTTCTTGGGAGCAAGCATTATGGTTTCCGCGAGGTTAGCGTGGATTTTAGGATTTTAAAAAAGGTGGGAGAGCAGATGGAACTGGTAACTCACAACCTGCAACTCACAACTCTTTTAATATAGAGATGCATATTTCTGAAGGAATTCTTTCCGCTCCGGTGCTCCTTAGCGGGGCAGGCGTTACCATGGTAGGCACTGCCCTGGGACTGAGGGGAATGAAGGAGGAGAAAATACCCCGCACAGCACTTTTATCCTCTGCTTTCTTCGTGGCTTCCCTTGTTCATGTTCCCGTAGGTCCTTCCAGTGCACACCTTATTCTGAATGGGCTGGTGGGGATACTCCTGGGCTGGGCGGCTTTCCCGGCTATTTTGCTGGGACTTACTCTCCAGGCGGCTCTTTTCCAGTTTGGTGGGCTGACCACGCTGGGGGTGAATACCATGAACATGGCACTGCCTGCGGTGATTTGCTACTTCCTTTTTCATGTGTGGGTGAAAAATAAGAGCCCGGCCTTGGCCGGAATAGCCGGCTTCCTGGCCGGTTTCCTGGGAGTGCTTCTTTCCGGGCTGATGGTGGCTCTTTCTCTGGTGTTTACGGGAGAATATTTCCGGCAGGTAGCCAGGTTGGTAATAATTGTGCATCTTCCCATTATGTTTATAGAGGGAGTGGTTACCGGGTTTATTGTGGTATTTTTGAGAAAGGTGAAACCAGAAATTCTGGAGGGCTGATAAAATGAGAAAAGGCATCTTTCTTTTTTGCTTTCTTCTTCTCCTTTCTTCTTCGCTCTTTGCTCACCGGGTGAATGTATTTGCCTATAAGGAAGGAGATAAAATTTGCCTGGAGGGTTACTTCAGCGACGGCACTCCTGCGCGGGACTCTAAGGTTGAGGTGTATAACCAGGAGGGCAGGAAAATCCTGGAGGGGAAGACTAATGAAAAGGGAGAATTTGCTTTTCCTGTGCCGCAGGGGAAAGGCGATTTGAAGATAGTGCTTTTAGCCAGCATGGGGCACCGGGCAGAAACCTCTATTTCCATAGGAGGAGGGTTGCCCTTGCAGACAGAGAAAGCGGAGAGGGTGGAGGCTAAAAAATTGGGAGGCAATGAGATAGAAAAGATAGTGGAGGTCTCTGTGGAGAAAGCAATGAAGCCGGTGATTAAAATGATAGAGGAGGAAAATCGCCGCCTCAGGTTGACGGATATCCTGGGAGGGATAGGCTATATCCTGGGGCTGGCCGGAGTGGCTCTCTACTTTTTGAGCAGGGGGAAAAAGTGATAGACTCTCCTTTCTCTCAAGGGAAAAGTATTCTCCACGCCCTGGATCCCCGCGTGAAAATACTGGTTATTTCCCTCTATTCCTTCCTGATAGCAGTGGAAAGAAGCCCCGCAGTGCTTCTCTATGCTTCTTTCCTGCCCCTGGTGCTTTTCTTCCTTTCCCGTTTGCGCATAAAAGAGGTGGCCAAGAGAATGTTGCCTGTGAACGGGTTTATTTTACTGCTCTGGTTGTTTCTCCCCTTTTCTTTTCCGGGGGAACAAGTCTTTACCCTGGGCCCTCTTGCCGCTACCCGGGAAGGGATTTTTTACTGCCTTATACTGACCTGGAAATCCAACCTGATTTTTCTTACTACCCTCCTGTTGCTTTCTACTTCCCCCATTTTCCATCTGGTGCATGCCCTGCATCATCTCAAGCTCCCTTCCAGGCTGGTGCAGTTATTCTACTTTACCTATCGCTATATACCCGTGATGCACAGAGAATATACCCGGCTGTCCCAGGCGGCGAAGGTCAGGGGATTTCAGCCGGGGAATAATCTGCACACTTATCGTTCCACAGGATACCTGATAGGAATGCTTATCCTGCGTGCCTACGAGAGGTCCCAGAGGATATACCAGGCTATGCTGGCGCGGGGGTTCCAGGGAACTTTCTGGACCCTGCACCATTTTCGGTGGAGGAAGGCGGATGGTTTAGCCGGGCTGATTTTTTTTCTTTATTTTCTGGGTTTATGTTATCTTAAATGGTTATGAGTATGCCCCTTATTGAACTTGTCGGTATAAGTATCGCTTTCCCGGGAAGGGGCGAGGTGTTGAGCAATCTAGACTTTAATCTTTACCCGGGGGAGAAGGTGGGGATAAAGGGGACAAATGGCAGCGGAAAGACCACGCTTCTCCACGTAATGATGGGGCTGATTAAGCCTGATGCCGGGGTAATTAAAATTTTTGGCAGGGAGAGGAGGGAAGAGAAAGATTTCCGGGAGGTGAGAAGGAGTATCGGGCTGCTTTTTCAGGATTCGGACGACCAGCTCTTTTCTCCCACGGTAGAAGAAGATATAGCCTTCGGTCCTCTGAACCTGAGGAAGTCACGCGAGGAAGTGCAAAGGATAGTGGAAGAGATGTGCTCTCTCCTGTGTATTGAAAACCTGAGGGATAGGTTTTCCCACACGCTTTCTCACGGAGAAAAGAGACTGGTGGCTCTGGCCACTATCCTGGCCATGGAGCCCAGGGTGCTCTTGCTGGATGAACCCACCACTGCCCTTGACCAGGAAACCACCGGGAGGATAGTAGCCCTCCTCGCCTCTCAAAAACAGCTTACCTATTGTATAGTTTCGCATGATATGGATTTTCTGGGAAAAGTATCGGAGAAACTCTATATCCTGGAGAATGGACGGCTGAAAGCGCAGGGGTGAAAGGCGGGGGGGTCGCCCTTTCTGACTGCTTTTTCCCTATTTCTATTCCCCTCTTGTCATTCCTGTGCAATCTATCCCCTTTACCGAGAAACCAGGATTACCAGGGAACCAGGATACCATGTGACCCTTAACTGCTTACTATTCACTGTTCACTGCTTACTATGCTCCCTCTCCCAGTCTACAGTCTATAGTCTAAGGTCTATAGTCTTTCCTGCTTCCCCCTCGCTACTAACTACTATCTACTCGCTACCATTTCCCCGCTACCCACTACCATTCACACTATAAAGTC
>JALUVB010000184.1 GCA_027021085.1 bacterium | reverse complement strand
CACTGTCGCAAAAATATTCTACCGGTGACAGGGAACTTACCCTGGTGCTTAAAAACTTTCAACATCTAATCTCTATCATGCAGAAAGAGATCCCGGAGGAGATAAAGTTAGCTTACTCAATGTTTGACATAGCCAAGGATTTACTCCGTTCCATGTTCCCCCGCTGGAAGGGAAATGCGCTAATTATAAGATATCTACTGGATAATTCTGCTATCCTGCGGAAAAATTATGGTAGAGACGCAAGCAAAAAAATCCTGGGGGAAATTTTCCCGGAAGGAATAGAGTATGCCTATCTTGTGGTGGCGGAATGGTGTAAAAGAAGCGGGAGAAATGATACCGGGCTAAAATACCTTAGAAAGGCAGAGAGAATAAATCCGGGTAACCAGAAAATCAGGGAACTCAAGGAAAAACTGCAATGATAGATTACCATCTCCATACATATTTGTGCGGTCATGCCCGGGGAAGGATGGAGGATTACGTTAAAAACGCCATCCAGGCTGGACTGGAAGAAATAGGTTTTTCCGGCCACTTTCCCCTCTTGCATCTCTCGGATAGAGAATTAGCCAGTAATCTTTCTATACCAGAAGAAAAGTTCCCTCTTTATGTAGAAAAAGTATTGGATTTAAAGAAAAAGTACCCTTGCATAAAAATCAGGCTGGGGTGCGAGGTAGATTATATCCCGGGATGTGAGGAAGGGGTAGTAAAGAGATTACAGCCATATCCCTTCGACTACATAATGGGTTCTGTGCACTTACTGGATGGCTTTCTCTTTGATCACCCGGGTTACATGGAAGAATGGGAAAAAAGAGATGTGGACGAAGTGTACAGAAATTACTTTTCCCGCTTGCTGCGATGCATTAGAACAGGGCTTTTTGATATTATTGCTCATCCTGACCTGGTAAAAAAGTTCGGCTTTTTGCCGAGATTTCCTCTGGATTCTCTTTACCAGAAAGTTGCCCGGGCACTGCAAGAAAACAACATGGTGGCGGAAATAAACACCTCCGGGTTAAGAAAGCCGGTAAAAGAGATTTATCCCTCGCTGGATTTCCTTAAAATTTTATGTAAATACCGCGTGCCTGTAACCCTGGGCTCTGATGCGCATTCCCCGGAGGAGGTGGGGAAAGACCTGGGTAAAGCCCAGAAATGGGCAGAGGAGGCAGGCTACAAGGAATATGCCAGTTTCTCCGGAAGGAATTTTCGCCTCCTCCCTTTCCCTTCCCCCTGAATCTGGGGTAGAATTAGACCATAGAGCTTAGACTGGGAAGAAAGTAGTGAGTTAGACCTTAGACCATAGACTGTAGACATTAGACAGGGAGGTAGGGAACAGTAAGCAGTTAATGGTAACTCGGTATCCTGGTTCCCTGGTAAAGGAGATGGATTTCGCAGGAATGACAAAAGAAAAGCAGAAAGGGAAAAAACAGCCCACCTGTCCTGCCCGCCTGCTTCCCGACCCCTGTTTTATATCGGGATGATTTGGAACTTGTGATTTGAAATTTATTATCAGTAATCCCTTATCTCTCTGGTGGACAATAATCATTGTTCTCTGGATAGGGGCTTCTCTTTTCACCTACAGGCGTTTAAGAAGAGTAGGGCAAAGTTACCCGCGGCTCTGGATGCTTAGATTTATTTCTTTCCTTCTCCTGTTGATACTTATTCTATCGCCCATTTTTATTTTTGAGAGGAAAAGCAAGGGAAAGTTAGCAGTTCTCATTGATAATTCCTTGAGCATGT
>JALUVB010000183.1 GCA_027021085.1 bacterium | reverse complement strand
TTGATGTGAAGGACAAGGTAATTGACCTTAAGATTGATGCTGAAAAGTTAGGTATGAAGAGGATTGCAAGCGTCAGTATGCTTTATCCTGAAAATAGTGTCAATTTTTCCGGAGGTATAATCAGGGGTGCAAGGATACCGGCAGAGAACTTCCGGCTCTATCTTTTGCAATAAGTACAACCGGGTCACCGAGTTAGGAAATTGTCTGCCCTTGACGATTGACTAAAAATGATGCCTATCTCGGTCTTTTGTCAACAGATTAGAAGAGAGTAATTCCATTTGTTATATTCCAACAAGGAGGATAATGACCATGAAACAGGATGTGATAAAATTCTTCAGAAAACAAGATGTGATAAGTAAAGAACTTTCACGGGCGTGGAGCGAGGGGCTTCCTTTAGGCAACGGCGATATGGGGGTGATGGTGTTGGAAGACGGCAATCCTTTAAAACTAACTATAGATAAAGCAGAGGTCTGGGATACCCGCAACCCGGAGTGGAACAGCAGTTTTCGTTTTAACCGGGCCAAAGAATCATATCAGGCCGGTAACAAAGATAACCCGGCGCTGCTCATCATCAAGGAGAGCCTTTTCCGCTACCCCAATTCAAGCAAAGACATCCGGGCTAATAAATTCGGCTACTACAAGGTACTTGACTCCCTCAGTGGGCGGTTTCAGCCGATGCCCGATATTAGTGAAATGGCCTGTGAACTGAGCTATCTCGCGGGACCGGGGTCATTATGAATGAGATGCACAGAGGCAAAAATTTCCTTTTCTATTTCTTTGCTTTGTGGTATCTTATTGACAGACATTGGCGCATTCTCCTTTCTTTTAGGCCGGTAACTATTACCGGCAATTCCCTGGGTTTTAGTTTACCCCGGGAAGGAGTGGTGTGCTATCATTTTTGCATTAGTTATTAGGAGATTATCTAATATTATTAAAAACAGGAGAAGAAGATGAGAAAAACGATAGGCAATTTCCCCTCCCGGGTTAAGTGGGGGATAGTTGGGACCGGGACGATGGGATGCACAGCCATTAAAGCTTTAAAGGAAGCGGCAAGTGCTGAGGTGGTAGCCATAACGGATGTTAATGCCGAAGCTCGCAGGAAAGCTCAGGAAACATTTGAGATTGAGCACTCTTTCGACAACCTGGAGCTTCTGCTGGAGAAGGCGGATGTGGATGCGATTTATATTGCCACTCCTCCCTATCTCCATTGCCAGCAGGCAGTGCAGGCGGCAGAGGCGGGAAAGCATGTATTTTGTGAGAAGCCAATGGCTATGAGTGAGGAAGAATGCCACCGTATGATAGAAGCCTGCAAGCGGAACGGGGTAAAGTTGATGGTTGGGTTCAAGGCGCGCTTCAATTCTTATCACCAGCACTTGCGGAAAATGATTGTGAAGGGTGAGCTGGGAGAGCTGGTATTTTTGCGGGCGGAAAGAATTGTTCTTATTGACTGTAAGTGGGGCTGGCACGAAGACCCGCGTATCTCCGGCGGAGGAGTATTGGCAGACCTGGGAACGCATGCCATTGACCTGCTCCGCTATTTAGCAGGAAGTGAGGTTACATCAGTCAGAGGAGTGACCTCCCGGGTTACTGATTATCACTCTCCCGAAATTGAAGAGACGGGTTCTATACTGCTCCGGTTTTCCAATAATGCACAGGGAATTATTAATATAAGTATTGCCTCTCCGATAGACCGGGCAGATGTGTGGGCCTGTGGCACCCGGGGAGAGGTTAT
>JALUVB010000182.1 GCA_027021085.1 bacterium | reverse complement strand
GAGAGAGATTGCCTTGCGGAGAGTACCTGCCAGCGAGGTGAGAAAAGTATGTGTAAAGATGGGAATGAAAACCCTGCGTGAGGCCGGATTGGAAAAAGCTGTAGGAGGAGTAACTACCCTGGAAGAAGTTCTTAGAGTCACCGAGGATGTAGAAGGTTAAAAATGCCCCAGTATAGATACAGAGCAAGGGATGTACGTGGCACCTCCATATCAGGAGTGATGGATGTCTCTGATATAAGAGAGCTGGAAAGAAGACTGAGCCAGAGAAAAATATATTTAATAGAGGCGAAAGAGGAAAAAGGAGTGGGGTTGCTCTCCAGGCAGATTACTCTTCCTTTCCTAAATAAAGTCAGAACTACGCATCTGATATTATTCACCAGGCAGCTTACGGCAATGCTCAGGGCTGGTGTGCCCATAACCCAGGCCCTCAATACCCTGGCAGAACAGACAGAAAGCCAGGCATTAAAAAAGGCTATAAAAAAGATAAGGGAGGATATTGAACAGGGTTCTAACTTTGCAGATGCACTGGCAAGGCATCCGGATGTTTTCTCCGAGTTGTACATCTCCACGGTTCGGGTAGGTGAAGAGACAGGAAGCGTGGAAGAGATACTTGATCGTATAGCCACCTTCTTAGAAAGGGAGATGGATATAAAAAGCAAGGTAAAGGGTGCCTTAATTTACCCCGTGGTTTTGCTGGTAGTGGCTTCTGCCCTGATAGTTTTCCTGGTAAGTTATGTTTTACCAAAGTTCAGGAAAGTTTTTTATACAGCAAGAGTTCCTTTGCCTCTGCCCACCCAGATTATGTTCAAGATAAGCGAGCTGTTTCAGCAGTACTGGTATGTTTTTCTTCTGGTTGTTATATTCCTGGCTGTAGGAATGCGCATGGTTTATCGCAGTAAGAGGGGTAGGTACATGATTGACCGCTGGAAGTTAAAAATGATTCTTATCGGCCCTCTATTACGTAAGGTGGGAATCTCAAGGTTTGCCCGTTCTCTGGAAACGCTGGTGAGAAGCGGGGTGGATATGGCAAAGAGTTTCCTGGTGATAAAAGGTACACTGGGAAACGTGGTATTGGGAGAGGTGATGGATAAAGTAAGGGAAAATGTCATGCGGGGAGGGAGTATAAATGAGCCGTTGAGAAGGAGTAAAGAGTTTCCTCCCATGGTGGCACATATGATCTCCATAGGGGAAGAGACAGGCAATATGGACGATATGCTAAGAGAGATAGCGGAAAGTTACGACAAGGAAGTGGATTTTACCATTAAAATACTTACCAGTATCCTGGAGCCGCTCCTACTGGTGGTCATGGGAGGAGTAGTGCTTTTCATTGCCCTATCTCTCTATTTACCCCTGTTTAAAATGGCTAAAATCATACAGTACTATTGAAATTTTCCTAAAACTATGGTAGCTTTTATTAGTTAGGCTCGAAAGGAGGTGATACTTTAAGAGGTAAGTTTTTGAGACGAGGCTTTGGTAGCTGTGGAGAAGATGAGGTGAAATATATATAATCCCTACGCGGAGTGGTAATCTTGTTTTTTGGATATGAAAAGGAGGTCTGAGAGATGAAGAAAATGATAAACTTCTGGAGAAACATGAAAAAAGGGTTTACCCTAATGGAGTTAATGATTGTGGTGGCAGTATTGGCTATCCTTGCTGCCATACTCATTCCCAACTTTCGCGGTATAACAGCGGATGCCAAGAATTCCACTGCCAAGGCTGACCTGAGAAACCTTAAGATG
>JALUVB010000181.1 GCA_027021085.1 bacterium | reverse complement strand
TTAAGGGACGCAGGCCTTCGTTTGAAAAAGCTGCTCCTCCCGGAGAGGCTTTCCCTCTTTACCAGAAGGTGAGAGATGTGTTGAAAGAGGAAGGGTTAATTACGAAAACGGGCGAATTCGGAGCCAGGATGGAAGTGGAACTGGTGAACCAGGGCCCCGTTACTATAATTCTGGAAATATAAGAGTGAGTAGTTAGTAGCGAGTAGTGAGGGGGATAGATTCCTGCTTGCCTGCCCTCACGTGGCTTGGAAGCGGGCAGGATTACCAGGATACCAAGCAACCAGGATTACCGGGAAACGTAGAAAACTCGCACATGGCGTTAGCTATTAGCCCTGGAATATACGTGCTTCTTAGGGGAATAGTGTGAATATATCCAGGCTTCCTTTCATAAGTAGTGCCTGAATAAATTGCAGGAGGGGAAAGAGGAAAAGCTGTTGAGTGGGTATCTTGTTTGCTCCTTTTGCCGCGGATAGAAAGAGAAGCGGGGAAAGGAATATCCACAATCTTCCTACCTCGGATAAAGAGATGCCGGAAAAATTAAGAAAAACAAAAATTCCCAGGAGGGAAAGTTTATTGGACAGGGATAAGGAGCGAAAGCCCAGAAAGAAGAGGTAAGAAAGGGGAATGCCGACAAAGGTGAAGAATTCAAAAGGATTATAGAAAATCCAGAAAAGATATGACCTGCCGGGAGCTGCTATTCCCAGGTAGGCAACTCTCCCTTCTTCCGTGAAGGCAGGAATAAGGTGGAAGAGGTATTTGAAAAGCGAAAAACCTGTGAAAGCCTGGAAGAGAAAAATGGTAGCCAGGAACCCGGAAAGGGAGTAGATGTAGAGGGAGGAGTTTCTGTTTCTTTCAAATAGTAGAATGAAGGGAAGAATAAGGAGCAGGGAGAGGGAAAAAAGCGAGCCTATGGCTATGGACAGACCAGAGAGAAAGTATGCACTCCTCTTTTTCTGGCTGAAGAAGTAGAGAGAAAGGATAACAAACAGGGGGAGGAATTCTTCCAGGGTGGGGGAAAAGAGAAGAAGAGAAGGAATGAAGGGATAGAGAAGAGTAAGCGGTAGTGCGTTCTTTTCTCTTTTAAGCAGTAAAAAAAGGGGAATTATCCCCAGGGAAGAGAGGAAGGGCAGAAGTAGGCCCAGGAATATAAGTGCGGCTTTCTGGTAGTCTTTTAGATACCACTTTTCTTTGTCTTCAAGAAACCGGAAGACTCCTCTGGCATCAAGTATGGAGTGGGAAGAGAGAGTAAGAAGGCTCCGGGTGAGAAAAGGGGAATAATAAAAGAGCTTGGTGGTTCCGCGGCAGAGCAGGGTCATCAAGGGAGGGTGTAGCTTAGGATGATAGTAGGTAACCTTGTCGGGATAACCAGAGAAGTATTCCCGGTTCATTTTCATCACCTGAGATTCCGTGAAGTAGCCACTTATCCAGGGATAAGAGAGGACTATGATGTTTCCTTCCAATCCCAGGGGGCTTAAATACTGGAAGGATATTTTCACCAGGAAGGTAAAGATGAGCAGCAGGACAAGAAGGATGTAGAGAGATAATTTTACCTGTCTTTCCGAATACTCCTGGTTATGCTTGCCAGGTGCCACCTTTCGATAGAGCAAAAAAACGGGATAGATAAGAATGAAAATTCCCAGGGGAAAGAAGGCTCGCCACCAGAAATTTATATCCTTGTAGTATTTCCAGACCCATTCCCCTTCTTTTCCCAGGGGGATTTTTCGCCAAACAACGAGAAGG
>JALUVB010000180.1 GCA_027021085.1 bacterium | reverse complement strand
GCGTCTGGAAAAACTAATCAATTTAAGGGGCAAAATTCGCCTTGAGGCTAACTGGGAAAAATTGAGAGAACTGGAAAAGGATGAATAGGAAAGTACTTGTAGATACTTCTATATGGATAAGATACTTCAATGAACCTGATTCTCAGGAAGCGGAAAGGCTTACTGCATTGTTAGAGCAGGAGAGGGTATATCTTGCTGGAGTAGTATTAGCAGAGATTCTCCAGGGGGCAAAAAACAGGAAGGAATTTAATCTCTTGAGGGAAAGTTTAGCCGTTCTTCCCTTGCTTAAAGAGACGGATAAAACCTGGGAGAAAGTAGCTGAACTTGCCTATGCACTGAGGAAAAAAGGAATTATTGTCCCTCTTACTGCTTGCTTGCTGGCTGTTTTAGCCAGGGAGAATAGTTGCTTGCTATTCAGTTTGGACAAACACTTTCAATGTATTCCTGACCTGAAGAGGATATAAAACAACAAATCTCCCGAATTTGACAAAAATTGATTATTGAGGCATACTGAAGTATAGCTAAGTATGGAAATGGGGGGATAAGTATGACTAAAGTGATGAAAGTTGGAGAAAAAGGGCAGGTAGTTATACCAAAAGAGTTGAGGGAGTTGTTGCGCATTAATCCTCATGATGAGGTTATTATCAGCCTGAGAAATGGGAAGATTACTATTGTACCAAAGCCAAAAAAATACTCTGAATATATGCGAGGGCTGGGGAAAGAACTCTGGAAAGAAATTGATGCGGCTCAGTACGTAGAGAAGGAAAGAGAAACATGGGAAAAGAAACCAGATTCCACAAACTCTTAAGTAAGCACAAAATAGTGGGAATAGATACCATGGCTTTTATTTACTACTTTGAAAATAATCTCACCTACCTGCCGTTTGTAAAGACACTCTTTGAATTTATAGAAGAGGGTGAAATAAAAGGAAAAACTTCTGTGATTACCTACCTGGAGATTTTAACAAAGCCTAAAAAAGAAAGGAGAGACGACCTGGTGGAAGAGTATGAGATTTTGCTTACCAATTATCCAAATTTAGAGATAATCCCGGTAAATAAAGAAATTGCTGATGTCTCTTCTTCCCTGCGTGCAAAGTATGATTTAAGAACACCTGATGCCATTCAGGTGGCAACTTCAATAGTGGAGGGTGCTTTTCTCTTTATAACCAATGATTTGAATATGAAGAAAATTCAGGAGATAGAAGTTATTATAATGAAAGAATTGCTTTCCAGGGAGTAATCTTTTTTAAGAACCCCAAGCGATATGCATAAATATCCCATAAAGATTCTTCGGGTAATCACCTGGCTGCCCTGGGGAGGAATTGAGAAAAGGATGGTGGAGGTCCTGAAGAGGCTGGACAGGGACAAATTCCTTCCCCTGGTATGTTGTTTAAGAAGCAAGGAAGGGGTTTACGATAAAGAGCTGGAAAAGGAAGGGATAAAAGTAGTAAAGCTGAATTTCCGCTCTCGCCTTGACCCCGGAGGGCTGCGGAATCTCTCTAAACTAATGAAGGCGGAAAAGGTGGATGTAGTCCATTCTCACATGTACAGGGCAAATATTCCCTCTTTAATAGCAGCAAAATTAGCCGGGGTGCCGGTAAAAATAGTGCAGGTGCATAACATAGAGGATTGGAAGAGAAAAAGAGAGTGGGCAGCGGAAAGAATTTTTTACCGGTGGGCAGATAAAATTGTAGGCGTCTCCCGGACAGTCCTCGATTACGAAAGGAAATTCGTGAAATTCCC
>JALUVB010000179.1 GCA_027021085.1 bacterium | reverse complement strand
TGCGAATCCTGGTTGTCCAGAGTAAGAGTTACTTCTGCCATCCCCAGGGGTTTTCTGTTATTTGTCCCGACAAATATTATGTCTTCCATTCTGGTTCCCCGCAGGTTATGAGGATTTTGTTCGCCTAATCCCCACCTTATAGCATCTACCAGATTGCTTTTGCCGCATCCGTTAGGTCCGACAAAAGCGTTAATCCCCTTGATAAGCTCAACATTTACTTTGGTTGGAAAAGTTTTAAATCCTACAATATTTATTTTTTTTAAATACACAAATACCTCGAGAATTTACTTGCTCGGTATTTTGAAGATTTGGAATTTGCCATCTCTTAATTGTTGATAATGATACCTCTAATCTGCGCTTCCGTCAACTTTTTATTCTATTTTTAATAGGGTATAATATTGTGGTGGTAAGTGAGTAGTTCTTGCTTGGTTATGAATTTGTTTTGGGAGGTGATTAGCGATGGAGGGATTGGTTAAATGGCTCGGTCATGCTTCTGTAAGAATAGAAGCAGATAGGGTTATTTATATCGACCCCTGGAAGTTAAAGGGGAGAGAGTTAAAAGCAGATGTTATTCTTATTACACATGACCATTATGACCATTGTTCCCCGGAGGACATTGAAAAGGTCAGAAAAACAGGCAGCAAGATTGTAGCGCCTTATTCTTGCCAGGATAAAAAAAGGGGAAATGCATTTTGTAAAAGCGGGGGAGAAATTAACCTTCCAGGGGATAGAAATCGAGGTGGTTCCTGCCTATAATATTAGGAAAAGATTTCACCCCAGGGAATACGGAGGAGTTGGCTATATAGTAACTGTTAAGGGCATCCGTATCTATCATGCAGGAGACACGGACTGTATTCCTGAAATGAAGGATATAAAAGCAGATATTGTTCTTCTTCCCGTAGGTGGGGTTTATACCATGGATGCTGAAGAAGCAGAAAAAGTGGTAAGTGCAATAAATCCGCGGTTGGTTATTCCTATCCACTACGGGAGTATAGTGGGTAGTTTGTCCGATGCTCAGAAACTTAAGGAATTATGTGGAGAAGTGGTAAAGATACTGCCTCTTCAAAATTAAGAAAGGAGGACTCATGAGGAAAGGTGTAATCTGGGGAATGTTGGGAATATTGATGGCTCTGGTGGTTTCTTCTGCTTATGCTAAGGAGCCCAGTACAGGGGATGTCCTTCTAAGCAAGTTGCGAGAATTAGGCTGGAGAATGGTTTACTATAAATCAAAGGATAGAGAAATCTGGGGTAACAGAGGGTATATTATTTATCACCCGGGAGTACCTGAGTACAAGATTAAAAAACGGCAAGAGGAAATAAAAGTAGTTTCTTCTCCCCCACCCCAGGCAAGGATGCTATCCCAGGAAGAATTGGGAAAGCTGAGGGACGAAATCCAGAAAACTTTGCGGGAATTTGCCCTGGAAAGGGAGAAAAGAAAAGAATTAGAAAAGTATCTGGGAGATGTTGAAGAGCAGTTACAAGCATATAAAGAGGAAGTAAAAGTAGAAAAAGGAAAAACTTACACAGTAGTAAAGGGAGATTCTCTCTGGAAAATAGCTGAAAAATTTTATGGAACACCTTTGAAATGGCCCCTTATTTACAAGGCAAATAAAAATGAGATAAAAAATCCGAATCGCATCTACCCAGGGCAGAAGTTAATAATTCCTGTTGCAGAGACTGTTACTACTCCACCCTCCCCCCAAAAACACTACCTGAAGTGAGGAGAAAAGTTTTTCTTTGCCAATC
>JALUVB010000178.1 GCA_027021085.1 bacterium | reverse complement strand
TACTTTCCAGGCTTTAAAACTTTATCCCCGTAGCAGCAAAATTCTTGCTAACCTGGGGCATCTTTATCTAAGAATCGGGAAGTACAAGAAAGCCATAAAGTTCTTAAAGAAAGCTATTGCTTTAGAGCCCGGGTCATTTTTAGCTTATAACAACCTGGGACATGCCTATGAAAACCTGGGTATCCTGGATAAGGCAAGAGCAGCGTGTGAGAAAGCGATAGCCTTAAATCCGGATTATGCAGAAGCCTATAACAACCTGGGAAATATACTCAGCGATTTACATTTATTCCGGGCAGCCCAGGAAGCTTATAAAAGGGCAATTGAGTTAAAGCCAGATTTTGAAACTGCCTACAATAACCTGGGGACTCTCTTCTATTCCCAGGATGATTTTGCGAATGCCAAAAAGTGCTACGAAAAAGCCCTGGCAGTAAATCCTCAAAATCATCTTACCCATTATAACCTGGGAACAGTTTTTTACCGTATGGGGGAAGTGCAGAAGGCCATAAAAGAATGGGAGGAATCCCTGCGAATAGAGCCTAACCAGGTAATGGTGGAGGAACTGCTGAAAGAGGCAAAGGAAGAAGAGGGGTGAGAGATTAATCTCCCTGGGTGTTTTCCCTGGGTTAATCGGGAAGGCATCTTGCAACCTAAAGCCTCTTAGGGATGGGATACGTGCACCGGCTGCTCTTATCGCGGTATTCTCCTGGCTGTAATACCTTATTCTCTTTACTTTTACCCTGTGTTTGGGGTAAAGGCACGACGAATCTTTGAAAATTATGCTGTTTCAATGATATAATGCGTTTATAAGAGGGGGTAGGATATGAAGAGAAAAATAAAATTTATATTCTTCTTGTTTATCTTTGCTTTTTATTCCTTAGCATTATTTTCTCAGGAAGAGAAAATTTCTCTGGATCTTAAGGGTGCTGACTTGCGGGACGTTTTGAGAATGTTTTCCAACCAGTACAACATGAATATTATCGCAGGAAACCAGGTGCAGGGAAAGGTAACGGTAAGTTTCCATGACGTGACTCCAGAGAAAGCACTGAGAGTGATACTAAATGTGAATGGCTTTGATTATGTAGAAGAGGGAAATATAATCAGGGTGATATCCATGCCCAAGAGCGCGGAAAAAGAAAAGGTGATTGATTCTTCTTTCAACCCTCAGCAATTAGTAAGCAAGGTTATTACATTGCAGAGCATTGATGCCTCTTCTGCCCTTCCCCATATCCAGAAACTTCTTTCCGAACATGGAAGTGCAGAACTCTTTACCAACAAAGGGGTGGAATATTCCGATAAAATCCTGGTGAAAGATATGCCTGGAAACCTGAAACGGATAGAAAGCCTGGTAGCTCAGATTGACCGTCCTTTACCCCAGGTTTTAATAGAAGCAAAGTTTGTAAATGCCCAGGTAGATGTACACAAGGAATTAGGCTTTACCTGGGATTGGTGGAAAAATTTAAACGAGTTTGACAATGCTTACATTGGTATCACCAGTAGCGGGTTAAGGGGGACGCCGGAGGCAGCTGATGTCTTTAATGTGAACATTCAGGGTAATCCTGTAGGCAATGACCACTACCTGGCAGTTACCCTGCAGGCAATGGAGAAAGAGGGGAAAATAGACTTGCTCTCCGCTCCCCGTGTTACCACCTCCAGCGGGAATAAAGCAGAAGTTAACGAAATGGTGGAGATTCCCTACATTGAAGTGACCGTTGAGGAAACAGGCGAAGGGGATACAGCCAAGACTACCA
>JALUVB010000177.1 GCA_027021085.1 bacterium | reverse complement strand
ACATGCTCAAGGAATTATCAATGAGAACTGCTAACTTTCCCTTGCTTTTCCTCTCAAAAATAAAAATGGGCGATAGAATAAGTATCAACAGGAGAAGGAAAGAAATAAATCTAAGCATCCAGAGCCGTGGGTAACTTTGCCCTGCTCTTCTTAAACGCCTGTAGGTGAAAAGAGAAACCCCTATCCAGAGAACAATGATTATTGTCCACCAGAGAGACAAGGGATTACTGATAATAAATTTCAAATCACAAGTTCCAAATCATCCCGATATAAAACAGGGCTCGGGAAGCAGACGGGCAGGACAGGTGGGCTGTTTTTTTCCCTTTCTGCTTTTCTTTTGTCATTCCTGCAAAATCCATCTCCTTTACCAGAAAACCAGGATCACCAGGGAACCAGAATACCGAGTTACCATTAACTGCTTACTGTTCCCTACCTCCCTGTCTAATGTCTACAGTCTATGGTCTAAGGTCTAACTCACTACTATCTACCCGGTCTAAGCTCTATGGTCTAATTCTACCCCAGATTCAGGGGGAAGGGAAAGGGAGGAGGCGAAAATTCCTTCCGGAGAAACTGGCATATTCCTTGTAGCCTGCCTCCTCTGCCCATTTCTGGGCTTTACCCAGGTCTTTCCCCACCTCCTCCGGGGAATGCGCATCAGAGCCCAGGGTTACAGGCACGCGGTATTTACATAAAATTTTAAGGAAATCCAGCGAGGGATAAATCTCTTTTACCGGCTTTCTTAACCCGGAGGTGTTTATTTCCGCCACCATGTTGTTTTCTTGCAGTGCCCGGGCAACTTTCCGGTAAAGAGAATCCAGAGGAAATTTCGGCAAAAAGCCAAACTTTTTTACCAGGTCAGGATGAGCAATAATATCAAAAAGCCCTGTTCTAATGCATTGCAGCAGGCGGGAAAAGTAATTTCTGTACACTTCGTCCACGTCTCTTTTTTCCCATTCTTCCATGTAACCCGGGTGGTCAAAGAGAAAGCCATCCAGTAAATGCACAGAGCCCATTATGTAGTCGAAGGGATATGCCTGTAATCTCTTTACTACCTCTTCCTCACATCCCGGGATATAATCTACCTCGCACCCCAGCCTGATTTTTATGCAAGGGTACTTTTTCCTTAAATCCAATACTTTTTCTACATAAAGAGGAAACTTTTCTTCTGGTATCGAAAGATTACTGGCTAATTCTCTATCCGGGAGATGCAAGAGGGGAAAGTGGCCGGAAAAACCTATTTCTTCCAGTCCAGCCTGGATGGCATTTTTAACGTAATCCTCCATCCTTCCCCGGGCATGACCGCACAAAGATGTATGGAGATGGTAATCTATCATTGCAGTTTTTCCTTGAGTTCCCTGATTTTCTGGTTACCCGGGTTTATTCTCTCTGCCTTCCTAAGGTATTTTAGCCCCGTATCATTTCTCCCGCTTCTTTTACACCATTCCGCCACCACAAGATAGGCATACTCTATTCCTTCCGGGAAAATCTCTCCCAGGATTTTTTTGCTTGCGTCTCTACCATAATTTTTCCGCAGGATAGCAGAATTATCCAGTAGATATCTTATAATCAGCGCATTTCCCTTCCAGCGGGGGAACATGGAACGGAGTAAATCCTTGGCTATCTCAAACATTGAGTAAGCTAACTTTATCTCCTCCGGGATCTCTTTCTGCATGATAGAGATTAGATGTTGAAAGTTTTTAAGCACCAGGGTAAGTTCCCTGTCACCGGTAGAATATTTTTGCGACAGTG
>JALUVB010000176.1 GCA_027021085.1 bacterium | reverse complement strand
AAATCTCCCACTTTTGATGAACCAGTGCATTTAACTGCAGGCTACCTTTACTGGAAGGCACACCGTTTTGATTACAACATTATTCATCCTCCCCTGGCAAACCTTTTAAATGCTTTCCCTCTCCTTTTTCATAAAAACCTTAAATTACCTATTTTAAAGAAAGGGGAGAAAAGCGAATGGATACCTGCAGAAGAATTCCTTTATCAAAACAACATGGATGCTGAAAAAATGCTTAACCAGTCCCGTTTGATGACTCTGCTTCTGGGTTGTCTATTGGGATGGTTAATTTTTCGCTGGAGCAGTGAGTTATTTTCCTGGCAGGGAGGGGTAATTTCACTTCTTCTATTTACCTTCTCTCCTAACCTGCTTGCCCATTCCCGTTTGGTCACCACGGATCTTGCTGTAACCTTTTTTATTTTCCTGTCTGCCTATTTCTTCTGGAAATTTATTAATTTCCCATCTTTGCGCTCCTCTTTTTACTCTGGCATTTCTCTTGGGTTAGCACTAACCACCAAATATTCCTCACTATTTCTTGTACCCCTGTATTTGCTCCTTGTTATCAGGAGAAAAAGAAAGTTGTGGACCTATTTTTTGTTCCTTTTACTCATTTCTCTCTTAACCATAGCCGTTACCTATGGCTTTCTCTGGTTTCCGTATTATTTTCAGGGGATAAAAGTCCTTTCTCAGAAAGCCCAACATGGCTCTCTTTCCTTTTTCCACGGAAATTATCGGGAAGGGGGCTGGTGGTTTTACTTTCCCTTTCTGTTTATGGTAAAAACCCCCCTCCCTCTTCTTCTCCTTCTGCCCATGAGCCTGTTTTTTCTAATAAAGGAAAAGAAAAAAATATTGTTACCTTTTATTATTCCTGTAAGTTACTTCATAATTGCTCTTTTCAGTAGAGTTCAAATAGGAGCGAGGCATCTATTACCTATATATCCATTTTTATTTCTGCTTTGCGGGGTTCTCTGGGAAAAGCGAATTCATAAAAAACTTAAAAGTTTTATAACCGTCCTACTTTTTCTGTATCCTTTGAATTCTTTTCTCATCTTTCCCAACTACCTTGCCTACTTCAATGGACTACTTCTTCCCTCTCGTGCCTACAAGTGGGTGGCAGACTCCAATATAGACTGGGGGCAGGACTTAAAAGGATTAAAAAAATGGATGGATAGAGAAAATATATCCTCTGTTTACCTCAGCTATTTTGGTACTGCAAATCCCTCTTATTACAAAATTTCTTACCGCTACTTACGTTCAAGCACCGCTTATCTGGACAGATACATTTACCATCCTATACCAAAAGGGAAAGAAATAATTGCCATAAGTGTAACTACCTATTACGGAATTCTCTTTAAAGATAAAAATTTTTACCAATGGCTACACAAATACAAACCTTTTTCCTCTATAGGTTACTCCATTCTCCTCTTTGATATTACCGGAGATCCTTATGCTCACCTCAACCTGGGAATAAATTATTTCCAAAACATGCTATTCAAAGAAGCAAAGGAAGAATTTGAAAAAGTTCTGGAGATCGACCCCCAGAATCCCATTGCCTGGTTTAACCTGGGTAGAGTATACGAGATGACAGGAAATCCTGGAAAGGCAAAAAAGTGCTTTGATAAGGCTTTAAAGTTTTCCTCTCCCTACGATAGAAAAAGAATAAAAAAATTCCTAAAAAAGGAATAAAATAAAGGGTAATGAAAATTTCTCTTATCATCCCTGCCTACAATGAAGGAACCCGCCTGCTTCATACTATTAAAAGGGTAAAGGACT
>JALUVB010000175.1 GCA_027021085.1 bacterium | reverse complement strand
AGTAATTTTTGCATCTTCAAAAAAAGTCTCATAAAAATCCCCCAGCCTG
Source organism: bacterium (assembly GCA_027021085.1). Classification (GTDB taxonomy): domain Bacteria; phylum CAIJMQ01; class CAIJMQ01; order JAADFP01; family JAADFP01; genus JAADFP01. The sequence continues at coordinate 1,726 of JALUVB010000175.1, read as the reverse complement.
AAAAGGAGTATTTTGTCTCTATGCTTCTCTTTGAGAGAAAGATACTGTTTAAGCATGGGGGTAAGAATATCTTTGCTCCCTGTCTTTTTCATCAAACCCTCACCACTAATTACTCACTATTTGCTACTATCCCGGATGCCTGCTTCCGCAGGCCTGCCCGTTCTCCCGACGGATGTCGGGGGAAAGCAGGCGGGCATGACAGGTGGACAGGATACCAACTCCCTGCTTACTGTCCCCTGTTCTGCATCTTTTATCCTGCATCTCCTTCTCCCAGTCTAACGTCTAAAGTCTATGGTCTATGGTCTTTCCTGCCCCCCCCGCTACCCGCTACTATCTCCCGCTACTTCCCGATAAATACCATCCAGCACTCCGTTGACAAAATCCTTGCTCTTCCCTCCCTCACTGAACGTTTTACTCAACTCTATAGCCTCATCTATGGAAACCCTGGGAGGGATATCCTCCCGGTAAAGCAATTCAAAGACAGCTATACGCAGTATATTCCTATCTATTATGCTCATTCTCTGGATGTCCCAGTTTTTTGAGTATTTTGCTATAAGAGAATCTATGAAGGCAAGGTTGAGAGTAACTCCCTGCACAATCTCCCTGGCAAATTCGACAGCCGGGAGCGGGTAACCGCGCTCCTTCCCCAGCTTTTCGCACAGTGTCTCTCCCTCTCCCCGAGACAACAGGTCTATTTGATAGAGAACTGCCAGGGCAAGTTCTCTTGCTTTTCTACGAACACCCACGAGACACCCCTTATTTTTCCCGAGTGAATACGTAAATACACTGGCAGCAAGGCTTATTCGCCCTGGCCAGAATTATGGACACCTCAACGCAAACCCAAAATTTCCCACAGCCCTGTTCAACTCCTGCCAATGTTTTCCAGGAGATTCACCATCTCAATCACAGCCAGCGCAGCATCCCTGCCTTTATTCCCCGCCTTGGTCCCTGCCCTCTCTATTGCCTGCTCCAGGGTATCTGCGGTGATTATGCCAAAGATTACGGGTTTACCACTCCTAAGGGACACCTCCGCTATTCCTTTGGAAACTTCCTTGGCAATATAATCAAAGTGGGGAGTATCCCCTCGTATAAGTGTTCCCAGGCAAATTATCCCGTCTATATCCTTCTTCTGAGCAACTTTACTGGCAGCCATGGGCACCTCAAAAGAACCGGGAATCCAGTAAATCTCGACTTCCTCTTCTTTTACTCCATGCCGGAGTAGAGTATCAACTGCACCGGAAAGCAGCCGGGAAGAGATAAATTCATTAAAACGAGAAATTACGATGCCGTATCTCTTACCCTGGCTAATCAAGGAACCTTTTACTTCTTTCATGTTACACACCCCCTTATAGGTACGCCGGTTAATCCAGTTTCAATATATGCCCCAGCTTCTTTTTCTTGGTTTCCAGGTACCTGCGGTTAGCATCCCGGAGAGGAATTTCTATGGGAACTCTTTCTACAATTCTTAACCCATATCCTTCCAGTCCTACAATCTTCTGGGGATTATTGGTGAGAAGACGGAGAGTAGAAAGCCCCAGGTCCCGTAATATTTGTGCTCCAATACCGTAATCCCTGAGGTCAGCGGGAAATCCTAATTTCTCATTTGCCTCCACGGTATCCAGCCCCTTATCCTGCAATTCGTACGCTTTAATTTTGTTCACCAACCCTATCCCCCTGCCTTCCTGGGGCAGGTAGAGAAGCACACCCTTTCCTTCCTGGGCAATCA
>JALUVB010000174.1 GCA_027021085.1 bacterium | reverse complement strand
TTATCCGGAAACTGGGATACGAGGTAGTCTTTTTCTCTCATGGGGGTAAATACGAGAAACTGGTAAAAGAATTTCCCCTGGTTCGGGTTTATCCTGAATTCACTCCCGGAGAACAGGAAAAAATAATCTCCTTCCATATTAACGAGGCTCCTATGTTTCAACCCTTGATTTCTTCCCATAAAACAGAAGCCATGGTCAAGGCAGAGATAAAAGCCTTTGAAAAAGAAGACATAGATAAACTGGTCTCCTTCTTCCAATTTACCACCCCCCTTTCCGCAAGGTTATCCCGCATCCCGCTTCTCTCAATAGTATCCGGTGCATGGACATATCCATTCCTGCAGAAAAATTTCCCCGGGAAATTATTTTTTATTTCCCGCTACTTCCCCTATCCTCTTCACCCTCTCAACCAGATGGCCAAAAAACTCGGGCTGAAAAAAATCAGGAATACATTAGAGCTTACCTCGGGAGACATCACGCTGGTAACAGACTCTCCCGCTATTACAGGTGTGAATTTTTCCGAGATGGAACGTTTCTACCCGGAAACAGGCACAGAATATTTTTATATAGGGCCTCTTTTATCCCTGGAGGAAAAAGATGTTCTCCCTCCGGAGGCAAAGAGAATACTCAATTCTCCCCCTCCGCGCATTCTATGCAGCATGGGCTCTTCCACTCCTCCGCAATATTTGAAAGAAGCTTACCAGGCATTGCTGGAAACAGGGTACCCCTCTCTAATGATTATCCCGGAAGATAAAGCCCCTCTTTTCCCTCCCCAGGAGAACCTTGCAACTACATCCTCATTTTCTCCTGCCCTGCTGGAAGAAGCCGACCTACTTTTAATACACGGGGGAAGAAACACTGTCCGCTGGGCCTGCTGGGCAGGTAAGCCTTTCCTGGGAGTAGGTATGCAGATTGAACAAGAACTGAATCTGGAGATAATAAAAAGAAAAGGAATGGGGATAAGATTGGGCAAGAAAGCCTTCCGAAAAGAAAAGATAAAGAAAAACATAGAAAAAATCCTCCTTTCTCCTTCCTGCCGGGAAAAGGCGGAAGAGGTTAAAAAGTCCTTCCGGGAAAGCATTGCACTGAACCAGCGAATAGGAAAAATACTCTAATTATCGTAAAATGAAAAACCGTGCGAAATAAAGTAAAGATAGGAGTATTTAAAGCAGGGGAAAGAATTGATAAATTTGACCAGGTTGCAGCCGAAGAGATTTTAAAAGTCTATGTAAATGGAAAGGAATTCATCTCCATTTTATGCAGTCCGGGAAACCTTGACTATTTGGTGTTAGGATTTCTTTTCTCCGAGGGCTTTATAAAAACCATATCAGAGGTAAAATCCTTAAAAATAGAGAATGGCTGCTGTTACTTAACACTGAAAGAGGATGTTTTGCTTGTCCACAAGCAATGGATTAGAGGTTCCGGATGTGGGAATTTATTCTCCACCGCCGCCAAAATTGAAGCAATAAAAGCCCCCTTTTTCACCCTCCCCCCGGAAAGAATACTTTCCCTGGTAAAAGAGCTGGAGAATCTTTCCGTAAATTTCCATCTCACCGGAGGAGTGCATGCTTCCGCTTTATCCGACGGGAAAAAGATAATCCTCTTTCACGAGGATATCGGCCGGCATAATGCGGTGGATAAGGTCATAGGTGAAGCCATGAGCAAAAATATTCCTACTTCGGACAAAATATTTCTTACCTCCGGAAGGATAAGCTCCGAGATGGTCTCAAAGATTGCCCGGGTCAACAGCCCCATAATTATCTCCCGTTCAGCCCCTACT
>JALUVB010000173.1 GCA_027021085.1 bacterium | reverse complement strand
AGTAATTTTTGCATCTTCAAAAAAAGTCTCATAAAAATCCCCCAGCCTGAAAAGGAGTATTTTGTCTCTATGCTTCTCTTTGAGAGAAAGATACTGTTTAAGCATGGGGGTAAGAATATCTTTGCTCTCTGTCTTTTTCATCAAACCCTCACCACTAATTACTCACTATTTGCTACTATCCCGGATGCCTGCTTCCGCAGGCATGACAGTCAAACGGGTCTTGTGTTGCAGATTCACTATTTGCTTGCCATCTCTGCTTACTGTTCACTATCCACCTGTATTTTGTATCCTGCCTCTTCCTTCACTTACTTGCTACTCCCTCTCCGTCATTCCTGCGAAAGCAGGAATCTATTCCCCCTCACTACTCACTACTCACTACCCGCTACTAATTACTATTTCCCGCTACTTCCCGATAAATACCATCCAGCACTCCGTTGACAAAATCCTTGCTCTTCCCTCCCTCACTGAACGTTTTACTCAACTCTATAGCCTCATCTATGGAAACCCTGGGAGGGATATCCTCCCGGTAAAGCAATTCAAAGACAGCTATACGCAGTATATTCCTATCTATTATGCTCATTCTCTGGATGTCCCAGTTTTTTGAGTATTTTGCTATAAGAGAATCTATGAAGGCAAGGTTGAGAGTAACTCCCTGCACAATCTCCCTGGCAAATTCGACAGCCGGGAGCGGGTAACCGCGCTCCTTCCCCAGCTTTTCGCACAGTGTCTCTCCCTCTCCCCGAGACAACAGGTCTATTTGATAGAGAACTGCCAGGGCAAGTTCTCTTGCTTTTCTACGAACACCCACGAGACACCCCTTATTTTTCCCGAGTGAATACGTAAATACACTGGCAGCAAGGCTTATTCGCCCTGGCCAGAATTATGGACACCTCAACGCAAACCCAAAATTTCCCACAGCCCTGTTCAACTCCTGCCAATGTTTTCCAGGAGATTCACCATCTCAATCACAGCCAGCGCAGCATCCCTGCCTTTATTCCCCGCCTTGGTCCCTGCCCTCTCTATTGCCTGCTCCAGGGTATCTGCGGTGATTATGCCAAAGATTACGGGTTTACCACTCCTAAGGGACACTTCCGCTATTCCCTTGGAAACTTCCTTGGCAATATAATCAAAGTGGGGGGTATCCCCTCGTATAAGTGTTCCCAGGCAAATTATCCCGTCTATATCCTTCTTCTGAGCAACTTTACTGGCAGCCATGGGCACCTCAAAAGAACCGGGAATCCAGTAAATCTCGATTTCTTCTTCTTTTACTCCATGCCGGAGTAGAGTATCAACTGCACCGGAAAGCAGCCGGGAAGAGATAAATTCATTAAAACGAGAAATGACGATGCCGTATCTCTTACCCTGGCTAATCAAGGAACCTTTTACTTCTTTCATGTTACACACCCCCTTATAGGTACGCCGATTAATCCAGTTTCAATATATGCCCCAGCTTCTTTTTCTTGGTTTCCAGGTACCTGCGGTTAGCATCCCGGAGAGGGATTTCTATGGGAACTCTTTCTACAATTTTTAATCCATATCCTTCCAGTCCTACAATCTTCTGGGGATTATTGGTGAGAAGACGGAGAGTAGAAAGCCCCAGGTCCCGTAATATTTGTGCTCCAATACCATAATCCCTGAGGTCAGCGGGAAATCCTAATTTTTCATTTGCCTCCACGGTATCCAGCCCCTTATCCTGCAATTCGTACGCTTTAATTTTGTTCACCAACCCTATCCCCCTGCCTTCCTGGGGCAGGTAGAGAAGCACACCCTTTCCTTCCTGGGCAATCA
>JALUVB010000172.1 GCA_027021085.1 bacterium | reverse complement strand
CCAATCCCCCGCAGCTCCCACAACTTCCTGCCCCCCCAGAGAGGGCAGAGCTTCCCGCATAAGAGCGGGCGAATTGTCTTATCAGCGGATCCACACTTATGAACCTTCCCACTCCTGGATTATAGTACCTGGCGCGGTAGTAGTAAAGTCCGGTGCTTTTATCATACTCCCTTCCGGTGTAGGTGAGGGGATTTGCTGTGCTTCTTCTCCCTCGCTTTCCCATCATCCTCATCATCCTCTCTCCCCAGCCTGTAAACCCTCTTAGCTTACCGTAGGGGGAGTAAAAATACCTTTTCACTACTTTTCCCCTCTCATCCACCAGGGCAGTGATTGAACCCAATGCATCCCTCACATAATAGTATACCGCATTATTTTCATAATTCACCCTTGCAAGTCAAAAGTGTTTAAAATAGAAGATAAAATGCAACTATATAATTTCATTCGAATCTCTTCTTAATTTTTTAGTAAATTCTCCGCCATCCGATATGCATTCATATACTTCAGATCCTTGTATTCTTTGATTAGCTTTTCTAAAAAGTATTTTTCGTCCTCAGGTGTGTTAGAAGAAATCAATCCAATATGTAGAAGGGCAGTCATACAACTTATCCTCTGTTGTGGGTATTTTTTAAGTACTTTTTCAAATTCTTCTGTAGATCTGCGATAAAACTTCTCTTGATAATCTTTAGACTTCGCTTTCTCCGCCATTAATTTATAAATAGCCCCTCGCCATAGTTGTGCGATTGACCCTATTTCTTTATTATGAGGAAATTTATTTTGTAATTCCCTAAATACATAGAGAGCTTCATTCCATAATCTCCGTTTTCGAAGAGCGGTTTCCGAATATAATCCCGCTAAAACTCTTCCAATAGCTTTGCTCAGATATTCTCTTTCAGTCTGGGGCGTTTTTTTATACTCTATTAGTAAAAAGGGAGTGTCTATAAGACGGACATAGTTTTTCACTTCTTCTATTTCTTTTTTACTCCTAAATCCTGTAATAATTTGAGTCCCAGAACTCATCGCCGGATAAGCACCAAAGACAACAGAAATGCAGAAAGGCACATCTTGAGGAGCGAGACATATAACTCGGAGTTGTTCAAAGTCTGAAAAAGACTTTTTAAGATTCCCTTTTTTGAAGATGATGAGTGAATAATTTTTTTCTTCTTTTGCATTTCCAACCCTCACCACAGTAGCTATAATTAAAGATATTAGTATAATCTTAACAATTATAGTTCTCTTTTGACTATGGGCCTCGATATTCATACCTTAGCTCTCTGTTACGTCCAATATCAACCAGAATCTCCCATTCCATTATGTTAGATTTCTCTCCTGTTCCTATTTCCTCGATCCATGTCCTGAACTTGTAATATATACTTGCAGGAATTCGAGAGGGATTTAAATACTGAATACCTGGATTATCTATAGTGATCACTATGGAATTTTTTCTTACTTGAGGACTAAGGGAATCAGGAAGCCAGACTTTTGTAGGATATATGCTCCCAGGTAATCCATAAACTATATACCATTCTTGTTTTATTTCATATTTTATCGGTGGAGGACAAGGTACTCTTCCAATAAACTCTACTCCAAAGAATATATACCAGTTCAGGCTGCTTTTTTTATAACCTGTAGGATCATCAATATTATAGTGCCAACCCATTTCTCTGCTCCCGTAAATGAAAGGTGGAACACCTTCCTCAGGCGTTGTGTATCCTTTTGTAAGAATATGGAGATAAAATAATCTCAACCCCTCCGGGTCCACATAATTCACCGGATTATTTCTTACATACCCATAGGGATGC
>JALUVB010000171.1 GCA_027021085.1 bacterium | reverse complement strand
CCAAGAGCACCTCTCCCATTACTTACCTTCCCTACGAAAAGGTATACGGCCCACATTTTGAAGACCTCATGTACCGGGTGCCAGATATTAATCGTGCCAAAGCGGTTATTGGCTTTATGCCGCGTTACCACCTGGAAGATATTCTTGCGGAGACTGTGGAATATTTCAGGAGTAAGCAGTGTGAGAGCGGCTAAGTATAGAGCATAAAAGAGAATAAGCGCCTCTGGCTTATACCGGGGGAGGAAAGCAGGTATTTTGGGTTTGTATAGGGTTTCTCCGAAAATAGCGAGGCTCGGTTAGATGCATTACCTTATATTTTTCCTGCTGTTTCTTACTTCTTTTGTCCTGGCACTTTCATCCATTCCCCTCTTCATAAAAACTGCCCGGAAGTGGAAACTCATGGATGTCCCTGCAGCAAGGAAGGTGCACCGCATCCCAAAGCCGCTTCTGGGTGGAATAGCAATTTTCCTTTCTTTTTACCTGACCTGGTTCCTGGGCATCTTGTTACTGCCCCTTGTGCAAAAAAACTTACCTTTTCTGTCCTCTTATCTCCCCCCCGTTTCCCGGGAAATAGGCAGAATCCTCCCCCTCTTTTTCTCCGGATTACTGATGCTTCTGGTTGGGCTGGCAGATGATTTTAAGCCCCTTAAGCCTTACCAGAAACTTGCCGGCCAGGTTCTTGCCGCTTTCCTGCTTGCCTTAAGCGGCACACGCATCACCCTGTTTATGCCGCACCCCTTCTGGAGCTACCTTATCACCATACTCTGGGTAGTCGGGGTAACCAATTCTTTCAACCTTTTGGACAACATGGACGGACTGGCAGGGGGAGTAGCACTCATAGCTTCTCTTATTTTCCTCTACATAGCTCTGCTCACCTCTCAAATTTTCACCGCCGCAGTCCTGGCTACATTCTGTGGTGTCCTGGCCGGATTTCTCATCTACAATTTCCCCCCCTCCAAGATTTTCTTAGGGGATGCAGGAAGCCTCTGGGTAGGATTTACCATTGCTTCTCTTACCATCCTTACCACCTTTTACCGGGAAGGGCTGCCTACTTTCCTTCCGGTTATAATGCCGTTGCTCATCCTGGGAGTGCCCTTCTTTGATACGATAAGCGTGATTATCATTCGCTGGAAAAGGCGAGAGCCCCTCTTTAAGGCTGACCGCAACCATTTTTCCCACCGGCTGCTCTCCCTGGGAATGACGGAAAGACAGGCAATACTTTTTATCTACCTAATCACCTTTGGAGTAGGAATTAACGCCACTCTACTTACCCAGGTAAACCTCGCCGGAGCTCTGGTAATTCTCCTGCAAAGCGTGGTAATATTTAATATAATAGCGGTTCTGGAATTCCTGGGAAGAAGGAGAAACAAAGATGATTATCGTCCTTAAGCCAGAGGCAAGCGAGGAAAATCAGGAAAGGATTAAGAAGGACATAGAATCCTTCGGATTGAAGGTGTGGGTTTCGCGGGGAGAATTTCGCACTATCATGGGAGTAATCGGTGATGAAACCCCGCTGAGAGACATGCCTCTTTCCCTTTATCCCGGGGTGGAGAAGGTAATCCCCATTCTCAAGCCTTATCGCCTGGTAGACAGGGAGCATAAGAAAGAAGACACGGTTATCACCCTGCCCACCGGCACAGCAATCGGCGGCGAAGAGATAGTGGTAATGGCAGGACCATGTTCGGTAGAAAACAGGGAGAGCACCCTAAAAATAGCCCGCAGCGTAAAGAAAGCAGGAGCAAAAGCCCTCAGAGGAGGCGCCTTTAAGCCCCGCACCTCCCCCTATTCCTTCCAGGGGATGGGAATAGAAGGGTTGAAAATTCTCAGGGAAGCAGGGGAAGAAACCGGGCTGGCCGTGGTAACCGAGGTTACTGACCCCAGGAACGTAGGCTTAATCTCGCAGTATGCGGATATCCTGCAGATAGGGGCAAGGAATATGCATAACTACGATTTACTCAAGGAAGTGGGGAAACTCAGAAAGCCTGTGCTTCTAAAAAGAGGGCTTTCCTCCACCGTTAAAGAATGGCTTCTGGCTGCAGAGTACATTCTCAACCAGGGAAATAATGAGGTAATATTCTGCGAGCGGGGGATAAGAACGTTTGAAGATTCCACCCGGTTTACCCTGGATATAAGTGCGGTTCCCTTGCTCAAGAAAACTTCTCACCTGCCCGTTATCGTTGACCCGAGTCATGCAGCCGGGAGAAAGGACTTGATTCCTGCCATATCTAAGGCAGCAATAGCTTCCGGGGCAGATGGACTTCTCGTAGAAGTACATTTTGACCCCCTGCAGGCATTATCAGATGCTCTCCAGACCATCACCACCACCGAGTTTTCCCAGCTTATGGAAGAATTGAGAGCACTTGCTTCGGTACTGGGAAGAAAACTTTAATGCTGGCAAAACTGCATTCCGCTTCCCTTTTAGGGATAGACGCCTACCCGGTAGAAATAGAGGTGGATGTATCTTCCGGCCTGCCAGCAGTAAACATCGTGGGACTGCCGGATACCGCGGTAAAAGAAGCACGTGAACGGGTGAAAGCCGCACTAAAGAACTCGGGGTTCCCCTTTCCCGATGACCGGGTAACAGTAAACCTGGCTCCTGCGGATATAAAAAAAGAAGGAGCAGGGTTTGACCTTCCCATAGCTCTGGGCATACTGGGTGCACTGCGAATCATTAAACCAGAAAACCTGCCGCAGTACCTGTTTATCGGAGAGCTTGCCCTGGATGGCAGCATAAGACATTCCCGCGGCATACTCCCCATAGCCCTGCTCTCCCGGGAAATGGGAAAGAGCATCGTGGTTCCCCACCCCAACGCCAGGGAAGCAGGCATAGTGGAAGGATGCCGGGTCTTCCCCCTCAAAAATTTAAGAGAATGCGTGGAATTTTTGCGGGGCGAGAGAGAAGTTCGCCCTCTCACAGTAAGCCTGAAAGAGCTGTATTCCGAATCTCCCTCCTACCAGGTGGATTTCTCTGAAGTCAGGGGGCAGGAGAGCACAAAGAGGGCTATCGAGGTAGCAGTGGCAGGAGGACATAACATGCTTATGATAGGCCCTCCCGGCTCCGGGAAAACCATGCTGGCAGGAAGAATACCCAGCATAATGCCGGAATTGTCGCTGGAAGAAGCACTTGAAGTCACAAAGATTCATTCTATTGTGGGGTTGCTTCCTCCTGATAAACCACTTTTAACTTTAAGGCCTTTCCGTTCACCGCATCATACTATTAGTGATGTGGCACTCATAGGGGGAGGACAAAATCCGCATCCGGGAGAAATTTCCCTTGCCCATCACGGGGTACTTTTCTTAGACGAGCTTCCCGAGTTTAACCGCAATGTATTGGAATCCCTGCGTCAGCCGCTGGAAGGGAGGAAAGTTACCGTCTCCCGCGCCTCCGGGTCCTTCACTTTCCCGGCAAATTTCCTGCTGGTGGGAGCCATGAATCCATGTCCCTGCGGAAATTTTACTCATCCTGACAAGGAGTGCAGGTGTACTCCGCGAGAAATCCAGAGATACATATCCCGCATTTCCGGGCCTCTCCTGGACAGGATAGACATACATGTAGAGGTGCCTCCTTTAAAAGCAGGCGAATTCTCCGGCCCGCCCTCGGAAGATTCCCTATCTATCAGGGAAAGGATAAAAAAGGCCAGGGAAATCCAGAGAGAACGATTCAAGGGAAAAAGAATTTTTACCAATGCCCAGATGGGGAACAAGGATATAGATAAGTACTGTCTCCTGAATGAGGAGGGCAAGAATTTACTTCAGGCAGCCATAGACAACATGGGGCTGAGCGGACGCGCTTACCACCGCATATTAAAAGTTTCCCGCACCATTGCCGACCTGGAAGGCAGGGAGAACATAGAAACCTATCATCTGGCAGAAGCCATCCAATACAGGAGTCTGGACAAAAGGCTGTGGTGGTGAGAAATACTAAACTGTTATCCGCCGCTTTTCAGCTCCGGGTTACATTGGGAGTTTAGTTAAGGAAAAATGGGAACAAGGCATAGATAATGAAATTTCGTTGTTCAGAGTGTGGATTTCAGAGCCCCAAGTGGATGGGCAAGTGTCCCCAATGCGGTAAATGGAATACCCTGCAGGAAGTAGAACCTCTGCTCAAGAAAAGAGAATTTCATGCTTCCCCGGTATCTCTGGCCGAGATAGAAAAGGAAGAAGAAGAAAGGTCCCCTACCGGCATAGAAGAATTTGACCGGGTAATGGGCGGAGGAGTAGTGCCCGGCTCCACCATTCTCCTGGGAGGAGAACCAGGTATCGGGAAATCCACTCTTCTGCTCCAGGCCGCCCATGCCTCGGGAGTCAGGGTGCTCTATGTAAGCGGAGAGGAATCCAATTCTCAGATTGCCCTGCGGGCCCGCAGACTGGGGATATCTTCCGACAAAATATCGCTGCTTTCAGAGATAAACCTGGAAAATATTCTCCGCCATTCCCAGGAGCTTAAACCGGAATGGTTGATAATAGATTCCATCCAGGCTGTTTTCCATCCTGAGATAGATTCTTCCTCGGGCAGTGTAACCCAGGTGCGGGAATGTGCTGCACGTCTCATCCAGGAAACCAAGAGGAAAGGCAAGATGCTTTTCCTTATCGGACAGGTAACCAAGGAAGGAACCATCGCCGGCCCCCGCATCCTGGAACACATGGTGGATGTGGTGCTCTACATGGAGGGAGAAAAAAGGGGTTTTTACCGCATATTAAGAAGCAATAAAAACAGATTTGGCTCGGTAAACGAGGTGGGGGTGTTCGAGATGACCGAAAAAGGCTTTCAGGAAGTGAGAAATCCTTCCCTCCGCTTTCTTTCCACCCGGGAGGAAGCCTCTGGCTCGGTGGTGGTGCCCCTGATGGAAGGCAGCCGGGTGATACTGGTAGAGATACAGGTGCTCTTAACTTCCTCATCCTTCTTCCCCCCCAGGAGGGTGGTGAATGGCATGGATTCCAACCGGGTAATACTGCTTCTGGCCGTCCTGGAAAAAAGATTGTCACTGCCCTTGTTTCGCTATGACCTTTTTCTGAATGTGGTGGGAGGTATCAAGGTGTGGGAAACAGGCTCTGACCTGGGGCTGGCAATGGCAATTATCTCCAGCATTAAAAATAAAAGGATACCTGATACCCTGATTGTAGGAGAGGTGGGACTGGGAGGAGAAGTGAGGCCGGTTCCTTTCCTGGAAAAGAGGATAAAAGAAGCGGAAAGCCTGGGGTTTAAACGATTCATGATTCCCTATGAGGGAGAAAAGATGAAAAAAACATCTAAAATTGAGATAATTAGAGTAAGAGACTTAAAGGAATGCAGAGAAATTTTATTTGGCGAGAAAACCAAAAGTCATTATATAAGAAAGAAAGGTTAGAGGTGAAAGATGGGCATTAAGTTGATGAGAATATTATTTCTGATATCCGTAGTGACGATAGGGTATCAGATGTCTTTTGGCTGGGCAATTTCCCAGCGCATCCAGATAATAGGAGCACTTATAGGGCTGGGGGCAGCAATAGTGGTGCTGGGGATTGAGCACTGTTTAAAGAAAGTCCCGGCCAAGGGAATAATTGCCGGAGGACTGGGGTTATTGCTGGGACTTTTGATGGCCAACCTGATCACCCAGAGTATTGTCACCTTCCCTTTTGACCGGCGTATTGCCCTCTTCCTCCGGGTAGGAATAGCTCTTTCCCTGGGATACCTGGGAATGATAGTAGCCTGGAGAAAAAGGGATGAATTCAAAGTATTCTTCCCCCAGCTGGACATGGTTAAGGGAGAGAAGAAATTAAAGCTCCTGGATACCAGCGCTATAATTGACGGAAGGATAGTTGATGTGGCCGAAAGCGGGTTCCTGGAAGGCACCCTGATAATCCCTCGCTTTGTCCTGGCAGAATTGCAGCATATTGCTGATTCCTCCGACCCGTTAAGGCGCGCGCGGGGAAGGAGAGGGCTGGATATCCTTGCCCGTATGCAGAAAAGCTCAAAAGTAGGAGTGGTAATAGAAGAACTGGATTACCCGAACATCCCCAAGGTAGACGACAAACTTATTGAGATGGGGAAGGAATTGAATGCCAAGATAATTACCAACGATTACAACCTTAACAAGGTAGCCAAACTGGAAAATGTAGAATGTTTGAATATCAACGAGCTTGCCAATGCTTTGAAACCGGTCATCTTACCCAACGAAATAATTAAAGTAAGGATTGTAAAGGAAGGGAAAGAACACACGCAGGGAGTGGGATATCTCGAGGACGGGACCATGGTGGTAGTAGACGATGGGAAACATTTCATGGGAGAAGAGGTAGGAGTAGAAGTTACCAGCGTGCTCCAGACCTCTGCCGGGAGAATGATATTCGGGAAAATTGTAGATGCTCCTTCTTTCCAAAGGGGTAAGCGCCGCTGAGAGCTAATTTTAGACTATAGACTTTAGACTTACTTACACCCCGGGGGTGTAAAGCAGTAAGCAAAGATGAAATGGAAGCAGGCCTGCCCCCTATCCTGGCTCGCAATTGCATCTCCGCCCCGGAGATACAGAGGAGGCTGCTTTGGCAAAAGGGATACTTCACCTGGTAAGTACCCCTATTGGTAACCTGCAAGATATAACCCTTAGGGCCCTGGAGGTTTTGAGGGAAAGTGACCTGATTCTGGCAGAAGATACACGCACCACGCGTAAGCTTCTCACCCGTTACCAGATAAAAGGGAAAAAACTTCTGAGTTTCTATTCTTACAATGCTAAATCGCGTATACCGCAGATCATAGGTTATCTCAAGGCAGGTAAGCATCTGTCCCTGGTTGCCGAAGCGGGCACCCCGGGCATCTCGGACCCCGGCTACATGCTGGTAAAGAGAGCCATAAAAGAGGAAGACATAGAAGTAAAACCCATTCCCGGAGCCTCGGCTTTCCTTTCTGCCCTTACTGTTTCCGGCTTACCCACGCAGGAGTTTCACTTTGGCGGATTTCTTCCTTCCACGGGGAAAATGAGACGCAGAAAGCTTAAAAAATTAAAAGACTGCCAGGCTACGCTGATTTTTTACCTCTCCCCCCACCGGCTGGAAAAGAGCCTCCTGGATATAAAAGAAATCTTAGGCGACCGCCATATGGCTCTGGCCAGAGAGATTACCAAAATTTTTGAAGAAGTCATTCGAGGCAAAATAAGTGAAGTGCTCAAGGTTTTAGCAGATAATCCTGAGAAAATAAAGGGCGAAATGGTGGCAGTCATTTCGGGAGAAGCCGGTAAACAGGAGGAACGGCAGAAAAGACAAATTTCCTCTGGGGAAACACCAGGTTGGAGTAAATAGGAAATTTCGCCAGATTCTTTTCTATTATTGATTCAATTATCATGTAAACAATGGTCTCCGGCGGATACTTTTTCTCTATCGTTTCCCTGATAAACCCTTTCACCTCTTTCTCATCCGGGAATTTCACCCGGGGATATAGTTTCCTCATCCTTGCCAGGTAAATAGGCCTCTTCAACGATTCGACACTCAGGAAAACGAGATCCTTTCTTTTACCTTCCACAAACTGAAGATACCAGAATATGAAAATACTATCCTTGTGGTCGGTGAAAACTATGCTGTTTTTGGGAAGCAGGGAAAGCACCTTAACTCCGTACTGGTAGGAAGAAAAATCTTTATGCCGGTTGCAGTAAGGATAATTTATCCCGAGAAGTACAAAAGGGAGCAGGAAAAAGAGAGGAAGCAGTCTTTTCTCTTTTTCCCGGAGAAAAGATATCCCCTCCCCTATGAAATAAGAAAAAATAAGAAAGGAAGGTATGTAGAAGACTCCTACATGCACGGAAGGATGGCGGATATAGGGATTGAAAGCAACTAAAAATACATAGAATACCGAATAGGCAAGGAAAAAATAGATAAGGAAAACACGCTTCACCCCGGGTTTTTTAACCACCCCCAGTAAGCCCAGGGCAAGAAGAGAGAGAAAGGAAAACTGCCTGAATAAAAGTTTCCCATACTTTGCCAGATGAAACTGCAAGTATTCCCATCCCCAGCTATTGAAGCTGAACCCTCCGTACTGATGCCGGGTAACTACCCGAAGAAAATTTTGCAGGTTCTCCGGGTTGCCCCAGTCCAGGGGAGGATTTGCCCTGGACCGGAGGGGCAGGTAGAGGTAGGGAAGAAGACCCAGGAAAAACATGCAGGGGAAGAAAGCCTTGCCTCTTCCCGGGATATTCCTCCAGGTGCGAAAGGTCACCCAGGCCAGAAAGGGAAGGAAAAGCAGGGCTGTATGGTGATTGGAGAGGGAAAGCCCCATAATAAACCAGCTGGAAAGAAAAATAACGGGAGAGGGTTTCTCCAGGAGGCGTAAAGACAGATAGATAAGAAGCACCAGGAAAAACAGGTGAAGAGTATAAACCTCCGCAATTACCGACTGGGACCAGAATTCCCGGGAAAAAGCAAATATCAAGGAAGAAATCAGTGCGGTAGTGGGAG
>JALUVB010000170.1 GCA_027021085.1 bacterium | reverse complement strand
AGAACAAACACAGAAATAAGGCATAAAAGAAGAAAAAACTTTTATTATTAAAATATTAAAAGCTTCCAGGCTGGGGGGAGAGGATGATGGGAAAGCGAGGGAGAAGAAGCACAGCAAATCCCCTCACTACCCGCTACTCACTACTCCCAGGGATTGATTACTATCTTGATGGCTTTACCCTGGGAAAGAAGCTGGAAGCCTTCTGCGATTCTTCCCAATGGGTAAGAAGCGGTGATAAGTTTTTTGAGGTTGATGTTTCCACTGGCTGCCACCCTCAAAGCTTTGTAATAGTGCTGGTTGGAGGAGGCGAAGGCTCCGAATATTCCAATCTCCTTGTAGTGAATTACGTTGGAATCTATAGTTATACGGGATTTCTCCGGGGGAAGCCCACCAAAGAAACTTACCCTTCCCCTTATGCCCACCATTTCCAGGGCTTCTGCCTGCGCCTGCCCGGAAGGACAGGCTACTATGGCCACGTCAACCCCTTCTCCCGCAGTTATCTCTTTTACCTTTTTTACCGGGTCTTCTCTGGATGCATCTACAAAGAAGTCTATGGGAAGGGGTTTTGCCATTTCCAGGCGGGAAGAAGATATATCCACCAGTATTACAATCTTTGCTCCTTTGCTTTTAGCCAGTGCGGCATGCATCAGGCCAATGGGGCCTGCTCCCACTATTACCACCTTGTCTCCCAGAGCAATATTTAGATATTCCTGCCCGTTTATACAGCAGGAGAACGGCTCTATAAGTGAAGCCTCTTCAAAAGAAAGTGTATCAGGAAAAGGAATAAGGTTGGCCTGTTCTACTGCTTCTTTCGGTATCTTCATGAACTGGGCAAATCCACCGGGATAGTAATAACCAAAAGCCTGCATCTTTGCACACAGATTTTTCCTCCCGTCCAGGCACCATTTGCAAAGATTACAGCTAACCTCGGTAACCAGCAACACCCTTTCTCCCTCCTCATAGCCTGTTACACCCTTCCCTACACTTTCAATAATCCCTGCCACTTCATGCCCGATTATATGAGGAGGATTCACCTTTTTGTGTCCATGTTTATATATGCGTAAATCAGTACCGCAAATCGCACAGGACATTACCCGCAGAAGAATTTCTCCTTCCTCAATTTCGGGGATAGGCAATTCCTCTATTCTTATGTCCTCAATACCATGGTATACGGCTGCTTTCATGTTTGCCTCCTGAGTCTTATCTTATAATTCCCCATCGCCAGGGGGGAAAGTAAATAAATATAGGCTCCCCTATTAAATTTTTCCGGGGAACAAATCCCCAGAACCGGCTGTCGTTGGAATTGGTGGTATTATCTCCCAGGACGAATAAGGAGTTTTTCGGGACGGTTACTTCTTTTTCTCCGTAAGGCCCTTCCGCGTAATAGTAACGGGATGCAATCTGGGGAATAGAGGTAATGGGTTTGCCATCTATGAGAATTTTCCCATCTTCTATCCTCACTCTATCTCCGGGCAGGCCAATCAGCCTTTTAACAAATGTTTTCCTGGGATCCTTGGGGAAAATAAAAACTATAACTTCTCCCCTCTTGGGCTCTCTTATTTTATAAACCACCTTGTTCACTATCAGATGGTCACCTATCTTCAGGGTAGGTATCATTGAGCCAGTGGGGATGCGGTAGGCCTGGAAAAAAAATGTTCTGATAAACAGGGCTATTACAACTGCATAGAGTAAAGACTGCCCCCACTCCTTGGCTACCTTTTTCCAGTCAGTTTTTTTAGACACGATGGGGAAATTATAACCCTCTTTAATCTTTAATGCAATAACACGAATAGGGCTATCATTGGGAACCGGTTGTCCCGCTATCACATCGGGACACGTTGCCGGTCCTAAGTCCCGACGCCTGCCCACTCCCCCCCGATTTATATCGGCGGGAGAGCAAGCGGGCTACTTTTCCTTTTTCCTGCCTCTCTTTTGTCATTCCCGCGAAAGCAGGAATCCATCCACCTCACTATCCGCTACTATCTACTCACTACTATTCACCATTCACTGTTTACTGTTTACTATCTCCCAGTCTACAGTCTAAAGTCTATGGTCTAAGGTCTAAAATGTTCCCCTCGCTACTATCTACTCACTACTCGCTACTCCCTCCCATTCACTGTTTACTGTTCACTATTCACTGCTTACTATCCCCTGCTCGCTACTGTTTACTGCTCACTCTCTTTTCCAAACCAAGCTGTGGACTATAATTCCACTTATGCATAACCTCGTTGATAAAAGGTATAATGTGATATAGAATACCAGAAGATTTTATTTGAAATATAAAAGTGAAATGATAAAGTTGTAAAATGACCCCTCTTTCTAAAACATACCGCAGGGCAATTACTTCCTACCTCTTTCTGGTGGAAGAGTTAGTGGAGGAGATTAGGAATATACTGTTGAAAAGCGGTCGGGAAGATGGCATCTTGGTGCAGGTGAGAAGAGCCCTCTCCCCGAAAGATATCCAGGAAATACAGCACCTGCTGGAAGAAATAGAAGAAAGGCTAAGAATTCTCAAAAGGGACCTGCATCTCTATCCTGAAGTATCACTGGATGCTTCTCTTATCTCTTCCCGCTCAGCCAAGGTGTGGGAAATTCTATGTGACCTGGAAGTGGAAAAGATGAAAAGATATGGGCAACCGCCTCCCGACCTGGCCGAGTATCTGGACCCCAAGATTAAGGAATTGATTTATCTCATTGAAGCAATCACTACAATAACCCAGCCAGAGGAAAGTTCCTGAACGCCCCGCAATTTTTTTTGCGCTTTAATTCCGGATAAAATAAATTTTTACCCGGGGTAAGAGATAATTGCTGAAGCGGGTAACTTGCAAAGGCAACAGGAAGGGGAATATAATAAGCTGTGATTGAGTCATATTCTTTTGGGAATATTGTGGTGAGGGGAAAAAGATATAGCAAGGATTTAATCATCTTCCCCGATAAAATCAAGGAAAACTGGTGGAGAAGGGAAGGGCATAAGCTATCCCTGGAGGATCTGGAGGAAGTATTTTCCTATGCACCTGAGGTGCTGGTAATTGGAAAGGGATACTTTGGCATGATGAAAATTCCCCGGGAAGTGCAAATATTTATAACCGAAGAAAAGAACATAGAACTTATTTCCTCTGTTACCGGAAAAGCAGCGGACATATTTAACCAATTATTAAAAGAAAGGAAAAAGGTGGTAGGGGCTTTTCACCTTACCTGTTGATTGTGAAAGCAATAATAATTTATTTTTCTAAGACAGGAAACACTGAAGCTCTGGCCTCTCTCATAGAAGAGGTGCTGAGGAAAAAAGAAGTAAAGACAGAGGCTTTTAGTATGAAGGGTGACGAGGGAACATTTGTCCAGGAATGTTTCCGCGCCTTTCTCTCAAAAGAAGTTCCCGTAGAAATTAAGGATTTGGAGACGTACGACCTGATTTTCCTTGGTTCGCCTGTATGGGCATTTTCCCCTGTACCTGCCATATCTTCCTTTGTTAAACATACGGAGGGATGGAAAGGGAAAAAGGTGTTTTTGTTTTTAACTTTTGGTAGTGGTGCAGGAAGGAGAAGGGCTGAAAGAGTACTCAGCAGGCTTGTAGAGAAACAGGGAGGTGAGGTTATCTCTGTATTGCAAATAAAAGGCAAGCTGATGAAAATGCCGGAGAGAATAAAAGAGCGGGTAAATTTTTTCATAGACACATCATTGCCGGACTCAAAGTGACTGACAGGGAGGCTATTCTGGCAGGTATGAGTAGATTTGTTCTCTTTATAAAAGATTTACAGGGATTAAAGGCCGATAAACTCGACTGGGCATTGCTCCCCTGGAAAAAACTCACTGCTCTGGAAAAAAACAAAATTATTTCCACGGGATTCCTGTGCAAAGGGTTGGAAGAGGAAAAAGCTCTCTACTGGAAGGAAAAGATAGGGGAAAGGGGAATAGAAGTGGAAATGGTCAGCGAGGAGGAAATTAACGCACTTCCTCAACCCGTAGAAGTCCTGCGGGGAAAGGTGGAAGAGAATGAACTCATCCTGAAAAGCAAGGAAGAAACCTTCCGCATACCTTACGAAAAGCTCCTGTACCTTGCCTGTGCCCGGGTCAGGAGAAAGGAACAGATTGAGAAAAGAGTCTATAATCCTGAGCATAGAGTGGCAGTTACCCAGTACGGAGCAGTACGGGTAGGAGGTTGGGAGAAGAAAGCAGAAGAAGTGTCCAAGTGGAATTATTTACTTTCATTGGTTTCCGACGATCCCTTACTGCACCTGCAGATTTTTGAAAAGAGTTTTGCTTTCCCTTCCCTGGGTTTACCCCTGAAGTTGACACGCTTTGAGAACATGCTCCAGTTTCTGGAATACATCAGCAACCGCGGAGAAAATCTTCTCGTTGATGATTCAGTGAGGTTTATTATGGACGGTAATCCCCTTACCAACTTAAAACTGCTTTCTCCGGAAGATTTCCAGGAAAGAGTAAATCGCGGTATACTTAAAGCACTGGGGAAGATATGAGAAGATGGATGAGTTATAAGGGTAGCTCTCCGCTTTTTGTGAAAGATTTTACCCCCTGAAATTAGGAGGAAGTATATGGAAAAGAAAAAGATTTTACTGGTGGAAGATAATAACGACTTGAGAGAAGTGGTAAAAATGTTTCTGGAAAATATGGGATACGAGGTAATCCCTGCCAGGGACGGGGTAGAGGCCTTGAACATTCTCAGGAACAAAAAGCCAGAAATCAGCGCTGCTATACTGGACATAATGATGAGGAGTCATGGAGGCACGGTAGGCGATTTTATCAAAAAACACCCCACTTACAAGGAAATTCCCATAATCTATCACACCGGGCTCACTGAAGAACAAATAGATAAGAGAATTATTGAGGGAGCTCACTATGTGCATAAAGATGGCAACAGTCTCTTTGCTCTAAAAGAGCTGTTAAGCCGGGTGGTGAGATAATTAGCTGACTCCTCAGAAGAGTGTAATCTGGGTAGGTTTTTTCTCAACCGGAGGAGTACTTTTCAACTCTTTTAATATCTTTGCCAGATTAAGAAAATCTTCCCGCAAAGGAGTATAAAGTGCCGGCTGATGCAGAGCAGCCGCAGGATGAAATAATGGATAGATGGTGAAAATATCCCCGGGAAGGACTTTTCCGTGAAACTTGGATATGGGGATTTTCTTCCCATAGAGCAGATGAAGGGCAAATCTGCCCAGGGTACAGACCAGGGAAGGCTGAATTATCTCTATCTGCTTCAATAAATAGGGTTTGCATATCTCTATCTCCTGGGGAAGGGGGTCGCGGTTCTTAGGAGGCCTGCATTTGAGCACATTTGCAATGTATATCTCCTTCCTGGAGAACCCAATTTCTCCCAGCAGTTTATCCAGGAGTTTACCCGCCTGTCCCACAAAGGGCAGCCCCTGCAGGTCCTCGTAGTATCCCGGTGCCTCGCCTACGAATAATATTCTTGATTCCGGGTTCCCCATGCCAAATACTGCCTGTGTCCTGGAAAGATGCAGGGCACAACGGCTGCAGCTTTCCACTTCCTCTTTTAACTTTTGTAATTCTTCTTTCTTACTCATGAATACCAATCCTATCAAAGATACGATTTACATTGGCAAGGAGATTTTGCAGGCTGAAAACCTCTTTGATTTCCTCTTCTGTAAAAATCTCCCTCACCTTACGATTTTTCTTTACCTCTTCCAGGAAAGATTGTCCTTCTTGCATGCTTTTCATAGCCAATTTCTGCACTATCTCATACGCTTCCACTCTTCCCATTCCCTTATCCACTAATTTGAGCATTAAATTCTGGGAAAAATATATCCCCTGCGAGGATTCCATGTTTTCTGCTATTTTCTCTTCGTTCACCCGCAAATTTTCCATTATCCAGGTGAATTTATCCAGCAGGTAATCCAGCAAGATAAATGAATCGGGGATGATTATCCTTTCCGCCGAGGAATGAGATATATCCCTCTCATGCCAGAGGGGAACATTTTCCAGAGAGACCAGGGCATTGCCCCTCAACACCCTTGCCAACCCGCAGATTCTTTCCGAAAGGATAGGATTTCTCTTATGAGGCATGGCAGAGGAACCTTTCTGTCCGCTGGTAAAGGGCTCTTCCAGTTCTCCCACCTCGGAACGCTGCAAATGCCGTATCTCCAGGGAAAATTCCTCCAGGGAAGTAGCAATCAACGAGAGGGTGAGAAGTACGTCAGCAAACCTATCTCTGGGCAAAATCTGGGAAGAAACCGGCTCCACCTTTAATCCCAGGCGAGAAAGAATAAATTCCTCTCCCTCCGGCTCCAGGTGGGAATAAGTACCTACGGCTCCAGATATTTTCCCATAGCGTGCATTTCCCAGGGAACGAGAAAGTCGACCCGTATTCCTCTTGTGCTCCTCCCACCAGCGGGCAAATTTTAACCCCAGGGTAATAGGCTCAGCATGTATCCCATGCGTTCTGCCTATCATGGCCAGGTTTTTGTATTGAATTGCCTTTTCCCTGAGAGCCCTCTCCAACCTGGCCATACCCTGCAGCAGTAATTCCCCCCCTTCCTGCACCTGGCAGGAGAGGGCAGTATCCATGAGGTCAGAGGAGGTAAGACCAAAATGGATAAACTTCCCATCTTCTCCCACCTGTTCAATAATACTCTCCACAAAAGCAATAACTTCGTGCCTGTTTACTTTCTCCAGCTCCCTTATCCTTTTTATATTAATACGTGCCTTCTCCCTTACCCTCCCCGGCACTTCAGGAAATATTTTCCCTTTAGAGGCAAGATATTCCAACAAAAGTATTTCTATTTCCAGCCACCAGGAAAATCTCTTCTCTCCGGACCATATGTCTGCCATCTCCTTTCTTGCATAACGAGAAATCATTTTTCTTCCTCCAGAATATCTAAGAAAACATCCACTACTTTAGGGTCAAATTGTCTCCCTTTCTCTTTTTTTAATTCTTCCATGGCTTCCTGTTTACTTTTAGCCTTCTTGTAAAGGCGGTCAGAGGTCATGGCCTCGTAAGCATCCACTACACTTACAATTCTTGCCAGAAGGGGAATTTCCTCTCCTTTCAAGCCTCCTGGGTACCCCTTACCGTCGTATCTTTCGTGGTGATGCAGGATTATAGGTTCCACCCTTTTTAAGAATTCCACTCCTTTTATTATTTCTATTCCCATTTCCGGATGCTTTTTTATTATTGCAAACTCTTCAGGTGTCAGCCTCTCGGGCTTGAAGAGAACACTTCCATTCACTCCTATTTTCCCTATGTCATGCAGGACCGCACCGAATTTCAAGGCATCCATATCTTCCTTATTCAGATTAAACCTATTCCCAATTAAAGTAGCATATTTGATGGCTCTTTCCAAGTGATTTTTAATACCAGGATCTTTTGCCTCCACTGCCTGTGCCAGCGCCATAACTGTTTCCAGGTAATTTCGCTGCAGTTCCCTCTGCAGAGAAATAAGATGGCGTAATCTTTCCTGCAGTCTTTGAATAAGGCTGGAAGTAAGATAGAGAGAAAGTGCCAGAGAACCGGTAAGGGCAATGAAGATAAGAAATGTTTTTTCCAGGGGGGAAATAGTCATCAGGAAAGGCGGATTTAGCTTCCAGCGATTCTCTGCATAAAGGAGAAGGGCAAAGAGAAAAAGGGTAACCAATGCACGCAGGTAATTCCTGGGGGGAGGCAAAACAAGCGTAGAGGAGATAGCAGGAAAGATTAGAAGGATAAAGAAAGGAGAATCCACCCCGCCGGTAAAATGGAAGACAAAGAGATAAAAGAAGATATCAAAGTAAAGCTGTAAGTTTAAGGCTCTCCTCAAGTAAGGTATTTCCTTGGGGGCCCGATGTCTGCTTATATCCAGGTGTAAGGCAAAATTGAACAAGAAAGTAAGAAAAAGCAGGAAGAGAAGAGGCAAGTATGGCAGCCCTTTTTCCTGGAATATAATAGAATAGAGGAAAAGAATGGTAAGAATGGATATCCCTCCCCACCGCAACCTGATAAGCAGGTTTACCCTTTCCTGCAAATCACCAAAAATAGCCGGGGAAGACAGAGAGAGCAGAGTGGCTTTTTTCACTTTATTGGTTTAAGTGGTGGTGGGTTAGAAGACCAGGAAACATGTCCGTCTGCATAGAGAATATTATAGCCTCCGAAGTGGGAAGACACCCTTTTATCTACCGCGGTTATATCAATCATCATCCAGGTCCGGGAGGTATTCCTTAGCCGGTAGGGAGCTTTTCCACTTAGTGCATCATTCCACAGATAGGTCAATCCTTTCTCTTTTAAAATGGGAGGGGAAGTAGGACAGATGAACATTTTCCCTTTTAATCCATAGGGCTTAAGAATCACCACAATACTGCGGGGATTTTTTAATGGCTCCCTGGGAAAGAAGAGAGCATTCGGGTATTTACCCTCGCTCATCACAAACATATTCACTGCCAGCCCGATCTGCCGCAGGTTCGAAGCACACTGGGTCTGGAAGGC
>JALUVB010000169.1 GCA_027021085.1 bacterium | reverse complement strand
AAGGAGGGCGTTTCTCCGCCCTGGTTCTGGAAGGGAAAGAAAATTAAGAAACTTACAGGAAACGAAATAATCCTGCAAAAGGGAGAGTTTACTACCTGTGATAGGACCTACCCTCATTATCACTTTGTGGCTAGCAAGGTGACCATATACACGGATGACCGGATAGAGGCGTGGAACGTGGTGATGTATCTGGGTAAATTGCCGGTATTTTACTTCCCCTACTACCAGTTACCGATAAAGAAAAAGCCTTACGGCTGGGTGCACTGGGTGGGAACTTCTCGCCAGAGAGGATTGAGTATTCTTTCCAGTTACAACTGGTATGTTAATCCTTCCCTCAGGGGAAAACTATTTATTGACTGGGAAGAACATAAAGGATGGGGAGAGGGAGGAGACATAAGGTGGAAAAGGGAAAGAGAAAAGGGACGGTTTTATCTCTATAATTTTGCGGAGAAGGAGAGATACTATGAAAGATTCGAGCAAGATGAAGCAAATGCCAGGACGGGGAAAGAAAAATTGGAAAGGTGGAAAGTTTATGCCCGGTTCCTGAAAGAGTGGGAAGGCAACACTTTTGCCTTCAAGGGAGAAAAATTATCCGACCCGAATTACAACCGCGACTTCTATTTTGAGGAAAGGATAAGAGGCTGGGATACGTATCCTTTGCGCAGGGAGCCGGAAAACTATTTCTTTTTAGAAAAGAATCTTGTTCCCTTTACCTATGGTGTGCGGGGAGTCTTCCAGGGTAATTACTTCGAGCAAAAGGTGGAAGAAAAACCTTCTTTCTATTTTTCCCTCCCTGCCTATTCATTATCTCCTTTTCTTTATTCCCTGGAGGTGGAGACTTCCTATCTTGCTGCGAAATCAGAGAAAGACAGTGTGCGAATGCTTTCCTCGCAAAAGATTTCTCTTCCTCTGAACAAAAACAATTGGGAAATTGAACCTTCTTTAACCCTGAGAGCCGATTTCTACGGGAAGGACCGGGAAAAAGATGAGGCATGGAGGTCTGCCGTATCCGAAGAACTGCGTATATCCCGAAGATTCACGGGTAAAGCAGGCAGGTCTTTTATTTCGGTGCTTCCCTACGTAGTATTCTTTGAGCAGAACCGTCCCTTCCAGGACCAGGATAAACTTCCTTACTTTGATGAACAGGATAGAATAAAGGCTAAAAGAGGCAGCAAACTCGGGATTGATGAGATATGGGAAAGTGGAGATAGGTCGCTTGATTTTTCTTCCGAGCTGGAAAGTATAAGGAGAGGGGATAACCTGTTGAATACACGCATAAAGTGGAGATTTAATCCGCGGGTGTCTTTGTCTCACTACAGCAAGTGGAATCTTTCGGAAAAAGGGGATAATTTTTCCTCCAGTGTCCTCAGTGTACAAAAGGGGAAAATAAGTACTGATTTTGGGTACGATGTTTACGACGAGCAAGACTTGAAGAATACCTGGTTTTCCGTGAGATATAAGCCTTCCGATCTGTGGAACTTACGTGTAGAGGCGAGGTATAATATAAATTATTCTTTCCTGGAGGAGGGCAAGATAGAGATGGGAAGAGCCTTGCACTGCTGGGAAGTGAATATCATCTTAAAAACGGAAAAAGAAAAAGGGGAAAGGCCCGATATCCAGTTCCTGGTGGCTTTCAATATAAGGGCACTATGAAGATAGCATTCTGGAAGATGGAGGGAGGGGGAAATGATTTTGTGGTGGTGGATAATAGGGGAAGTATAATAGGGGAAGAGGAAAAAGTGCGGCTTTCTCGCCTGCTTCTGGAAAGAAAGTTTGGTATAGGCGGAGACCAGCTTATATTGCTGGAGAAATCCC
>JALUVB010000168.1 GCA_027021085.1 bacterium | reverse complement strand
CTTACTCACCCCGAATGCCTCCATCGTGAGTTTCACCCCGTATTTCTCTAAGAAATCCACTGCCTTTGCCTTCCTTTTCGCCTTTTCCGTTACCATCTCTACTGCCCTCCAAAGCATTGAGTATACCTTACGACACCCTCTCAGGCAAAACCCCGGGAAAGGCACATATATTCCCATACTCTTTGCTTTCTCCTACTTACCCACTTCTCCATATCTACCCACATGCCCTCCTCCCTTCCCGCAAGCTTATCATCTATGTTTCCATCCCCCACCTGCCTGCTTATCCGGCTGCAATTTCTCCCGGCAACTGAAAACACACCCACAATACCTCTGGCGATAGAGCCCCCACTCCTTTGCCATCGTTATGCTTCTTTTAAACCCTTCTTGCTTCTTAAAATCACGGCTGAGAAAATAGAGGGGAGAGAGATTTTCACCTATCCGATTTATGAGTTCTGCGTTTTTATGCGGGCTTACCGTGAGCGTGCTGGTAAAATAGGCAAATCTTCCTTTTTGAAAAATCTCCCGGGTTTTCTCAAGTCTCATCCTGAAACAAATTTCGCATCTTTTCCCTCCCTCCTTTTCTTTCTCCCAGCCTTTTACTCTCTTCTGCCATTTTTCTGCCTCGTAATCCCCTCCTATATACTCCAATTTCATCCTCCGGGTAACTTCCAGGAAGCTTTCCAGTCTTTTCTTGTATTCCTGGCGAGGATGAATGTTCGGATTGTAGAAAAAGCAGGTAACTTCCCACCCTTCCTCCCTCAACCTTTCCACT
This sequence comes from bacterium, assembly GCA_027021085.1. GTDB lineage: Bacteria > CAIJMQ01 > CAIJMQ01 > JAADFP01 > JAADFP01 > JAADFP01. The sequence continues at coordinate 1,061 of JALUVB010000168.1, read as the reverse complement.
ACAGAAGCAGCACATACACTGCAACAGACATGCAGTAATATTTTCCTTGCTTCAGGTTTGGTTATCTTATAACTGTTGTGCATTTCCTTCTCCGGCATTATAAAATTGGCCTTAAGTTTTACCTTCTGTGCCTTTACCCCTAACCGTTCACTGCTTACTATCCTCTGCTCGCTACCCGCTATTCTCACTCTCCGTCATTCCTGCGCAAGCAGGAATCCATTCCCCCTCTACTATTTACTCACTACTCGCTACTCCCTCCCATTCACTGTTTACCGTTCACTATTTACTGTTTACTATACCCCAGTCTACAGTCTACAGTCTACGGTCTAAGGTCTACCCCCCCCTCGCTACTCCCCACTATTCCCTGCTTATTCCTCAAAAACTTCCGCCGTGAAGACGGAAAGCTGGGCATCCTTCCACCCATGCGGGGGTAAACCCGCCTTCAAAGAAAGATACTCAAGAGTTGTTTTCCTGTCCCATCCCTGCTCCGGGGCTACCTGGGGCAGAAAAACAGCGGAGTAAGCCCCTTTTTCCAGGTAAATACCATGCACCCCCACCTTAAATTCCTGGCTGGTTTTTATCCTTCTCAAAGGGGATAGGACAGAAATTTCTATAGTAATTTGAGGAAACTCTTCCCGGCTGAGAGGAGGGAAACGCGGGTCTTCAAAGGCGCTGGCCAGAGCCATCCTCTGTACCGCATCCTTCAGGGGAGCAAGGGGAAATATGTAACCTATACATCCCCTAAGTTCGCCCTCCTTCTTCAAGGTAACAAATACCCCCCTTTTTTCTTTTAGCACGGGCGAGTGGAGTTCTGGTAGCCTGGGTTCCCTGTTTTCCAATTTAGCCTGAATGCTCTCCCTGGCTATCTTCAGCAAAAACTGTTTATCTTCCTGGGTTAATTCGCTCATTTTTTAACCTTTGAGAAAAATTATCCCCGAGTAACCGACCACCTCTCTCTGCATTCCCTCCATCACATCACCCGAGTTGTAATAAACCAGAAGCTGTGCCCTGTTTCCCCCTATCAAGGGCAAAAGGTAAAGCAGGGTCAAGACTGCTCCCTC
>JALUVB010000167.1 GCA_027021085.1 bacterium | reverse complement strand
TCCAATCACTAATGCGGGGTGTCGGAGATGTGAAAACGCCCATGTATATTGTTCTTGGGACAGTTCTGCTAAACCTTATTCTTGACCCCCTGTTCATATTCGGTTACGGTTTTGTCCCTGCTTTTGGAGTGGCCGGGGCAGCTGTGGCTACTATTGGGACACAGGGGTTGGCAGCTTTTATAGGTATAATGTTATTGCTAAAAGGGAGGCATCAAATTCAGCTTCGTTTAAAGGATTTGAAGCCTGATTTACCTTTAATCAGAAAGATGGTTCGGCTCGGATTTCCTGCTTCCGTGGAACAGTCGACAAGGGCCCTTGGCATAACGGCAATGGCATCTTTAGTGGCAACTTTCGGCACTCTTACTTTGGCAGCATACGGGATTGGGAGCAGGGTATTGAGCTTCATTATAATTCCTGCTTTGGGGTTATCCATGTCCACCTCTACTTTGGTGGCTCAAAACATTGGTGCCGGAAAGATAAAAAGAGCAGAAAAAATAGCAAGGTTAAGCGCTCTGACAGGTTTTGCTGTTTTAACACTCACCGGAGTTATAGTGTTCCTTTTTGCCCGGCAGATTTCTGCAATTTTTATCCCCGGTGAACCGGAGACTATCCGGGCAAGTGCCTTATTTATTAGAATAATGGCCTTGACATTTGGTTTTATTGGCATCCAGATGGCTTTGAATGGCGCTTTCAGGGGCTCGGGAAATACTATGATTTCAATGGTGCTATCTATTATCTCGTTATGGGTTTTGCGTGTCCCCTTGGCTTACGTGCTCTCATACCATACCGCGCTTGCGGAGATAGGACTCTGGGCAGCTTTTCCTGTTGCTAACATTATTGCAGCAGTTATTGCAATGACCTGGTTTGGACGGGGAACCTGGAAGCAAAAAAAGGTTACAGAAGAAATAAAGTTGACAAGAGAAGCAAGCAGGGAAACAATAATTGAAGAAGGGATATGAAGGGTCCCGGGAACATCCCTCTTAGGATAACTTGCTTGTATAAATTTTGCTGATTTTTACTCCTTCAGGGATTTTTGCCCTGCGTTTTGAGTTTTCCCGGATGAATGCTTCTTCTCTTCTCTCTTTCTCTTCTCTATCTCCTTTTTTAGTTTCTTAAAACATTCGGGGCATATGGTGGAGGTTACCCGCTTATCCTGAAGGGGTTCTTTCTCTCCTACGATTTTCTTACACCAGGCACATTGAATAATCAAGTTATCCGCTCCTAAATTTTGATTTTATCATAAACAATCCTTAAAGTGAAGCTGATTATGCCTGATTTAACTGCAATTAAAAAACGGTAAAAAATAGAGAATTTCGCCATAAAAAAACAAAAAAAGCCGAAAAGTTGCAAACTCTTTCTCCTTAACATATAATTCTTCCATGCTACACCATACAGTGTTAAAAGATTACAGGCTTAGGAAAGGACTCACCTTACGAGAACTCGCCCAGGAAATCGGTATTTCTCCCGCTTATCTGAACCAGATTGAAAATGGGGTTAAGGTTCCTTCTTTCAAAACCTTGAAGAAGCTTGCCGAGTATTATGGCTTGAATATGCAGAGCCTGGTGGTTTCAGATAAAAAGGGAAAGTACCAGATACAGAATCCCTTAGGAGAAGAGCTTACCAGATACATCCGGAGACTTCCCGAACCCTACCTGGAAAAAGTGCTGGAGTTTGCCAAGTTTCAGTATCTGGAATGGCGAAAAGAATCCCGTCAAAGATAATTCAAGGATAGCGCTTTCTGCTTCTGCATATTTACAGGAGTTCTCTGTTTTCTTGCCAGGATGTTATACTTATTTTGAAAAAGAGAGGTGTATATTATGACTTATATAGTAGGCCATCGGGGGG
>JALUVB010000166.1 GCA_027021085.1 bacterium | reverse complement strand
CCGCTGGCGCATCCTTCAAAAAACACCCCGGGGTATTTTTGCCGCAGCTCATCGAGCATACGGTACCATGCTTCATAATATAGAGAGAATTCTCTTCCTGAGGGGTCAACTCCCAGCTCAAAATTAAAATCAATTTTTAGCCAGGCAAGTTTATAGGTTTCCAGCAAGCGGGATATTTCCGATTTAAGATATTTATAGACTTCGCCTTTGCTTAAATCAGGATAAAAATTCCCATTTTTAGCCGAAATAAACCACTCTGGGTGCTTATTTATAATCGGAGCCCGGCCGGTGATGCGTTCGGGCTCCATCCATAACCCGAATCCCATTCCGGAAGCTCTTACCTCTTCCGCAAAATCCGCCATTTTGCCATAAAAAGCACCTTCTTCTTTTTCTCGCCAGTCCCCTGCCTGAGTAAACCAGTTTCCTGCAATATTGCCATACCATCCGGCATCTACGACAAAAACCTCACACCCAATTTTCTTAGCGGCTTTTAACTGTCTCCGCAAGCGTTCGACTCTTAAATCTTCAAATACATCAAGCCAGGTGTTATAGACAACCGGTGCTTCCTTCTTAGCAGTCTTAAAGTGATTATCTAATAGATATCGATGAAGCTGTGGTGCGCCATTAAAGGGTTTGGCTTCGGGCAACGGCTGGAAAATAATTTCCGGCAGGTCAAAGGATGAACCGGGGGAAAGATTAAAATTCAAATTCTCATCTGCCAGGCCAAGTTCCACAACGATAAGCGGAAGAGAATCGTTTGTAAAGGTGCGTGCAGTTATTCTCACAGTCCAGTTGCCCCGGGGCAGGATATGAAAGGCTATGCCATCTTTATGATTAACTTCATGGAGGCATACATAGGGTGTGCCTCCCTGGCATGTCCGCCCACCTTCGCATCTTAAGAGAACTCTTCCGTGCTCGAGTGTTTCCCATTTCCCCTGGCTTTCGTGGCACCATTTGCTGCTTTGTGAATATATTTTGTAGCGGCCGGGAGAAAAAACAAAACGGGAAAAAACCTGCAGAATAGTGCTCTCTTTTTTCCCATTATTATACAACCGCTCTTTTCGGCTCCATACTCCGGTTTTTGGGCAAAATGTCCACCTGCTTTCGATCTGTAAGGATTCTTCCCGGGTCTCCCAGACTAAGCGAACATTATCTTCAGTAAAAGAACTTTCCTTTAAAATCAAATCATCCCCTTCAAAGCGTCCCCTGTTTGTCCTTATAAGCATCAACCCCCGGGCATCTTGCGGCCCCTCATCTCTGCCACAAAAGCCGCAATACAATCCCAAGAGTTCCTTCAGCCGGATACTTTTACCTGACTTTATAAAAGTAGTTACGCAATTTTGCGATTTAAAATTAATCTCTCTCATAGTTAATAACTTCCCTCGTTTTATTCGCTAAAGCCCGGCATATTATATTTGCATTTAATGGAATTCGCAATGACCCAGCTGCTATATCACCCCGCGGATTACCTGCAATTTCTTACCTTTTCCACTTCGTTAAAAAATTTATCGGCTTCTTTATTTAGGCCTGCCATCTCTTTCCACTACATTTCTAACAATCTTAAGCAGCCTTAAGAACATCTCTTTACCGAAATACCTGTCAAACTTTAGCTCATTCTGGCAATTGATATGGTCACATAGAATGACCGTGCCTTTCTTCTCTCCTGCCGGATTGATTCCAGAACTTCCCCTGCTCACAGTAATGAGGGAGTTCCGAAACCCCCGGCAAGGAATAGTTTAACTTTCTACTCTCTTTATGCTTCATGTATATTTTAGCGCCATGTGCTACTTTTCTTTTGGGTAAGTAAAGAGACATTAATGATGAACTTAGTAGCGAGTAGCGGATAGATAGGATTATGGAT
>JALUVB010000165.1 GCA_027021085.1 bacterium | reverse complement strand
TTGAAGTGCGAATATTTAAGAAAGAATTACCGCAGCCAGAAAGAGATTGTCGAGTTTAACAACGAGATTTTTGCAGAAGAAAATCTGAAAAGGTTTATCCGGGAACAGGAAGATAAACTGGGATTTACCCCCTCTGACCAGGAAGAGATTGTAAGTGTTTTCCGTGATGCTACGCAGACTTACCGGGAGGATAAACCGTTCGGATACGTGAGGGTGGAGCAGGTGGAAGCAGATGATAAGGAGGAGAGAAGAAAAATTGTGCGGGATAAGCTGATAGCTCTCGTTGCAGAGCTTAAGGAAAGATTCTCCTACCGGGATATGGCAATTCTTACCCGGGATAATGAAAGCGTAGAGCTTGTTACCAGCTGGCTTCTGGAAGAGAATATTCCGGTGGAATCCGAAAAGACTCTGAATATCCGGGAAAATGCTTCCATAAAAGAAATTATCTCTTTCCTTAAATTCCTTAACTCTCCCCTGGATAACCTTTCCTTTGCCTCTTTTATCCTGGGTGATATCTTCCTGCAAGTCTGCGGGTTGAACAGGAGGACAATAGAAAACTTTATCTTTGCATGGCGGGATAAGAATACAGGAGATACTTATCTGTACAGAGAGTTCCAGAAGGCATTTCCTGAGATTTGGAATACTTTTATAGATGAATTTTTCAAAAGTGTAGGATTTGTACCCTTGTACGAGCTACTTATCAGTATTTTGCGTAAGTTCAGGGTTATGGAGAACTTTTCCCAATTCCAGGGCTTTTTCATGCGGCTTCTGGAGCTTGTCAAAGAACAGGAAGAGGAACACTCGGCAGTTCTCTCTTTCTTAGAGTTCTTTGAAAAGGCCTCCGAGGATGACCTGTACGTGGACTTCGCAGAAACCGAATCAGTAAAAGTTTTTACTATCCATAAAGCAAAAGGGCTTGAATTTCCCGCGGTGATTATCCCCTTCCTGGAGATGAAAATTAAAGTGGGAGGAGGAAGAGGGGATGTTATATACCCTGTAGAAGGTGCACTTACCATGATTCGTTTGAAAGAGCGATACGGGGAATTCTCCCCCGTGTTGAAGAAAGCATACAGGGAAGAACGCAAAAAATCTTTTATCGATGAGTTAAACAGCATATACGTTGCCCTGACACGCGCCAAAAACGAGCTCCACGTATTTATCCCCCGGAAAAGGAATAGCAAGACCCCTGAACTTATATCTTCTCTCCTTCCCTATGAAAATGTGGAGAGGGGCGAGAAAAGGACATACCCGGAAGAAAAAGAAAAGCCATATTCTATGGAGAAGATACCCTGTTCGGAGTACAGGGATTGGGTGCATTCATTAAAAGATGAATTTATCGAGGAGAGCCAGATAAGAAACAGGGAGAACATTTTAAGGGGAGAAATTTTGCATTGCCTTCTTTCTTTCCTGGGCAACCTTTATAACCAGGACCAGGAAGAAATGCTGAAAAATGCCCTGCAGAAGACCCGGGCAAAATTTCCCTTTGTGAAAGATTATGCAGAGTTTATTTCCCTGGCGAAGAAGTTAGTAGGAAATGAAGTTTGCAAGAAATTTTTCTACCTGGATAAAGGGGAAATCTACCTGGAAAAGGAGATTGTAGATTCCCTCGGGCATACCCGCAGGATAGACAGGCTTGTGGTGAGGGAAGACGAGGTGTGGGTAATTGACTACAAAAGCTCAAAAGAGGAAAGGGAAAATTACAGGCAGCAGATAGACGAGTACATGCACATCCTGCAGGATATCTATCCGGGATTAAAGATAAGAGGCTTTCTCATCTACCTGGACGACATAAGTGTGGAGGAAGTGGAAGAGGGGATGCATTTTAGACTTTAGACCATAGACTTTAGACTATAGACTGGGAAAACAGTAAACAGTGAAT
>JALUVB010000164.1 GCA_027021085.1 bacterium | reverse complement strand
ATCCGTAGCGGAATCGAATCCTTGCCCGGTTGCGTGCCACATCATCTTTTTTCTTCTTGCTGGTCTGGTAGCGCATTCGTATATCACCCTTGAACTTGGTATTTTCTACCCAGGAAGGCATCTTTGCTGCACTTTCCCGGGCAATTTCTTTTTTCTGTTCTTCCACTACTTTTTTTGCTTCCTGCAATACTGAAGCTGCTTCCTTCTCACTAATTACCCCCCTTTTCACCAGCACCTTCAGCAAGGCTTCCACCTCCGAAGAAGAAGCAAAAAGCGGGGATTGAGAGAAAGAGACTCCCAAAGCCACCACAATTAAACAAAGGAAAAGTTTTGCGTAGCGCATGCTAAATCCTCCTTTCTGCACCTACACATAGATAACCGGACTCTATCCCCAAGTATTCCAGGAGTACCACCCCCGGAATACTGTAATTTGAGACCATCAGTCTTCCAACCATGAAGGTCCGCCTTTTATTCCCACGTCTTCTTTCTTTCCTTTCCCCTTGAGAAGAAGGTCTCCATCTTCCATCAGTTCCACCTCTGCCTCTTCCCAGTGTAAACTGGAAGGAAGTTCTGTTGCATAGGCAATAGTTTCCCAGGGAAAGATTCTCACTTTTATCTGGCTGGTTACAAACTTGGACTGGGGCGTAAGCAATTTTTTGAAATGGTAAGTCCTGCAGCGCATCTTCACATAAGAAGAATTTTCCCCGATGACTTCTCCCACTGCTATGTGGTTGGTCGCTTCCGGGTAAGTCTTCCTGATCCTAACTTTCCAGATTTTTTTCTCATTCATCTTTATCACCTCCTTTTAAGTTATACCCCCAAAGATTTAAGAGGGTATAAAGATTTTGTTAATTTTCCGTTAATTTTAAGAGGGGCAATGATGAATTTAGTAGCGAGGGAAAATAGTGAACAGTAAATAGTAAACAGTGAATGGCGAGAAAGTAGCGAGTAGTGAGTAGTTAGTAGCGGGGGAAAGGCTCCCGACAGAAGTCGGGATAGACTTTAGACTATAGACCTTAGACTGTAGACTGGGAGAGTAGTAAACAGTAAATAGTGAACAGTGACTTGGTATCCTGGTGTCCTGGTAATCCTAGTTTCCTGCCTCCCCCCGATACAAATCGGAGTCGGGGCGGGCAGGGTATTTTCTGGACAGTCAACATTAAAATCGCACATAGCGCACAATATTAATCTTTCTTAAAAATGGGGTAAAATAATAATTGGTAGTGCTTAAGGAGGTATTTATGAGATACAAAGTAAACCTCAAAAAGACAGAGGAGGGGTATGCTGTCTGGGTTCCCGGTCTGCCCGGCTGCTGGTCACAAGGGCAAACAGAAGAAGGGGCTCTGGAAAATATCAAAGATGCTATACAGGCATATCTCCAAACTGTCGAGGAATTAAGCAGAGAAAAAAAGTCACGTTATGTAGAAGTAGGATAATTATGCCCAAGTTGCCGGGGATAAACCACAAACAAGCTGGCTGTAAGAGTTTTTGAGAAGGCTGGTTTCTGGATTACGAAACAAGGTAAACACATCATAATGACTAATGGGGAAAGGATCATTACCATTCCAAGGGCAAATCCTATTAATTCTTTTACAATGGCTGGGATTATAAAAGATGCAGGTCTCAGCATTGAAGAATTTAAGAAACTTTTGTGAAGATTATTTCATTCCTCCGATAAAGCAGCAAATATCACTTTTCAAGGAAGACCTCTGCCTCAGGAAAGGCTGGCAGGCAGGATAATGACAAACTTGCTCCCCGCACCGGGTGTGCTTTCCACATTTATCTCGCCGTTATGCAGGAGAACGATATGCCTGACAATGGAGAGCCCCAGACCGGTTCCCCCCAGCCTCCTTGAACGCGATTTGTTTACCACGTAAAACCGCTCAAAGATTCTCTCCAGGTGCTCCGCGGGAATGCCTATGCCTGTATCCTGTATTTCAATTTTCACCCCGACACTCCCCTCCCGCCGCAGAGATATTTTAACTTCACCTTTTTCTGTATACTTAACCGCATTATCCACTAAATTTATGAACATCTGTTCCAGCTTAAAGGTATCCCCCTTGATACTACCGATATCCTCCTCTACCTCAAGCCTCAAGGTTAAGCCTTTATCCTTTACCTTTTCTTCAAATATCCTGGCAACATCTTCTATCAAGTTCTTCAAATTCACCTCTTCCCATTCCAGTGCAACCTCCTTCTCCTCCAGCCTGGCCAGAAGCAGTAAATCCTGCACAATATTTATAAGCCTCTCCGTGTGTTTCTTGATAACTTCCAGGTAATGCTTCTGCTGCTGGTCAATTTCCTCCTCCAGGGTTTCCACGAACCCCTTTATTGCAGTAAGAGGGGTGCGCAATTCATGGGATACATTCACCACAAAATCCTTCTTCATCTTCTCCAGCTTCTTGAATTCTGTTATATCATGCAAGACTACTATTATCCCTTCCCGGGCACCCAGGAAAGTGGCACTGCACAAATAATTCCTTCCGTTTAACTCTATTTCCCCGCTAAGATTTTCCTTCTTCCTTCTTACCTCTTCCACCAACTCCCCCAGCCTGGACTCCCTCACCACCTCCCAATAGAATTTACCCCGATACTCTGATACCGATACACTCCGGGAGGAGGGAACTTCCTCCTGGACAATTTTCCTGAAACTTTCATTGCTGAGAACAATTTTTCCTTCTTTATCCAGAACCAGGAGCCCCTCCTGGATGGAGAAGATAATACTATCAAGCTCCTCCTTCTGAAGGGCAAGGTCAGTAAACAGGGTCTTTATCTTCTCGGTCATATAGTTAAAACTCTTTCCCAGCTCCCCCAATTCATCCTTACTTTTCAGAAATACCCTGGCATCAAAATCTCCCGCAGCTACTCTGTGAGAGGCCCTGGCCAAATCGCGTATGGGCCGGGACAGGCTCCTGGCAAACAGGGCCGCTCCCAGGAGAGATACTATTATTACCAAGAGGGCAACTTCTGAAATTCTTCTCCTTAAATCCTGCATCAATGCTTTTATTTGTTTAAGGAATATACTAACCCGCACCACCCCGATAACTTTCCCTTCTTTCTCTACCGGCATGGCCACGTATAACATATCCTCCTTCACCGTGCTGCTGTACCGCAGGGACCTGCCTATCCCGCCCTCTAAAGCCTTAACTACCTCCGGTCTATCCCTGTGATTTTCCATGGATGACGGGTCTTTCTCCGAGTCCGCATAAACCTCCCCATCCGGTGCTATTACCGTGATTCTGGTGTTAATCTCTTTCCCCCACTTCTTGACAAAATTATCCAAATCCACTCTGCGGTTCTCTTCCAAAAGCGGGGTGATTTTTAGCTTTAAAATAATACCCAGATTCTTTAAATTGGCGGTGAAGGTGTCTATATAGTGGTCTTTTATTGTCTTAAAAGAAAAAATGAGAATTAGCCCGGAAAGCGCAAAGACTATCAAAAGATACCCGGCAAATATCCTGGAAAAAATAGACCTTTTCATTTAAAGATTTAATTCTGTTGTACCAACAGACCTCTTGGAACGCCAGACTCCCATTAAAACCCTTTATAGGAATCCAAATAATCCTCGCAAATAATGAGAAAATCTTC
>JALUVB010000163.1 GCA_027021085.1 bacterium | reverse complement strand
TGACATTAACAGCCAGCGAAGCAAGGGCAAAGCTCTACAAGCTACTGGATGAAGCTGCCTCATCGCATCATCCCATCCAGATTACAGGCAAGAGGGCCAATGCTGTCCTTATCGCCGAGGAAGATTGGAGAGCAATTCAAGAAACACTTTATCTGCTGTCAATTCCGGGAATGCGAGAATCCATCCGAAAAGGACTTAACACTCCTGTGAAGAGATGCAGCAAGGATTTAAAGTGGTGAGTTGGCATATAGTATTCACAAAGCAAGCGCAAAAAGATGCCAAAAAGCTTTCAGCAGCGGGGCTTCGTCCAAAGGCTGAGGTTTTGTTAGAAATTCTGAGGGAGAATCCATTCCAACAGCCCCCACCGTTCGAGGAATTGGTGGGGGACCTCTCCAGAGCTTACTCCCGTCGTATTAACATTCAACATCGTCTCGTATATCAAGTCCTAACAGATATTAAAACAGTAAAGGTAATCCGCATGTGGACTCATTATGAATAGAATAAGTAATCCCCGCTTAACAGCCTCCTACAACGCCCCCACTGGCAGGCCCCCTGGGCCTGGACGATAACAATAATTTTTCTATACTTATATTGCATTAAAGACACTCTCGTAGGTCACCAAGAGAAAAATTTGACACCCCGCCTTTTTCAATATATTATTTAATTGAGAGAAGAAACAGCAAAAAGGCCGTTAGACAAAACGGAGAAATGAAAGGGGGAAAATATGGGTATTTTTTTAAGTTTCTTGCCCTGGATAGTATTCTGGACACTAAGTGGCCGCAACAATTATCAAATAGCCACCCTGGCGGCCACAGTAGTAGTGCTTTTTTTAAATGTCAGAAATATCAAAAACCGAAATATAAAGATTCTCGATCTGGGCACATTAATATTCTTCATCGTTCTGACAGCAATTTCTTTTTTATCAAAGGTTGTCTGGGTAGACCGCTATTCTACACCTCTCAGCGATACCGCGATGTTTATAATCGCTGCGATATCGTTAGCTGTTCGTAAGCCATTTACCATCCAATATGCATACGAGCAGGTTGATCCGAAGTTCTGGAATACACCTAAATTTTACAGCACGAACCGCACCATCACCACAGTCTGGTGTATTGCATTCGCCATCAACGCCATTTTAGCATACCTGTATGTGGATAATCCTTATATGCTCGATTGGGTAATTAATATTCTTGTTCTGGTTGCTGCTATTAAATTTACCGCTTGGTATCCAGATTTCGTAAAAGCGAAAGGCCAGCAAACAGGCGAAAACCCCGAATGAGAAGAAATTTGAAAAGCCTAACAAAAACCAGCGGACGGCTATCCGTTGCTGAGCCTGGATGTTAGACGCAAGGGAATAATGGGGGGGTGAACATGTCTAAAGAAAATATGATACGAAAAGAGGCAGGGAATGCACAAAAGGTATCTCCGTTAAAGAGAGCATTTAAACTGAAAAAAATGGTTGAAGAACTTCGGGGAGAAAGAATAGATTTTAAAAGTGAAAACGTTCGAAGAATTGTTGGAAGGGTTAAGCAAAAATAACATTAACTATATTCTTGTAGATGGCTTGGCCGTAGATATTTGTGGTTTTTCAAGAGTTACTATGGATGTGGATATTATAGTAGAGAAATCTGAAGAAAACATCAAAAAACTTCTCACCTGCCTTGAATCGTTTGGAAAAGGTTCTGCCAGAGAGTTGAATCCAGAAGATTTCACCTTAGAGGAAGGATGTATTCGTATTGTAGAAGAATTTCTTTTGGATGTATTTACTTTAATAAAAGGAAATACTTATCAAGACTTACTGCCCTACAGTGATATATTTATTACAGAGAAAGGTATAAAAATAAGATATTTAAATGCCGAAGGTTTGATTAAGTTAAAAGAGAATTCCCTTCGGCCTAAAGATAAATTGGATGTCCAGGAATTAAAAAAGCTACAAGAGAAAAATATTACCTAATCCCTATAATGCCCCCGGTGTCAGGGAATGCCCCCACAACCATAGCAATAGCTTTTATAAAGATTTTAAGTGAGACAATTCGTTTTAATTTTTCTCCCCTTTTCGGGAAAATTTTCCCTGAGGCAACTCGGCAGTTTGACACCCTGCCTTTTTCAATATATTATTTAATTGAGAGAAGAAATATAAAAAAGAATGTTATCTATATTAAAATGGAGGCCATGACTCATGTCAACTGCTTATGTTGTAGAGAATGATGGCTCTACAAAGCCTATGGAACGAGTTCGGTGTAAGAATGAAGAACGCGAGCTTCAGCTCATCCTCGAAAAAAACCCTGATTTATTACCAGGAAATCAAATTAATCCAGAAGACCCCCGACGCTGGTTGCAAATAGCCAGGGAAATGCCTGTTCCTGATCCGAACACTGGAACTGACCGATGGAGTATTGACTTTTTCTTTGTTGATCAAAGTGCAATGCCCACTTTTGTTGAGTGTAAACGCTTTGAAGACACACGTTCCCGCCGTGAAGTAATCGGCCAAATGCTTGAATACGCAGCTAATGGACACTATTACTGGGACAAAGAAATGATTCGTGATCTTGCTGAGAAATCAGCCAAAGATAATGGACTTTCTCTTGAGGAATCTTTACACAAACTACAACCTGATCAAGAAATTGCCGTGGATTCTTTTTTTGAGCAAGTTGAAGATAGTTTAAGAGAAGGTCAGGTCAGATTAGTTTTCTTTCTTGAAGATGCGCCGATGGAGCTTAAAAGTGTTGTGGACTTTTTGAACAAACAACTGGAAAGATCTGAAGTTTTACTTGTCGAAGCACGCCAGTATAGGCATGATAACATGACAATTGTTGTGCCAATGCTATTCGGCTACACTGAGGAAGCCCGTCAGGTTAAGAGAACAGTTACTGTCTCAAAGGGAACTAAGAAACAATGGGATTATGATAGTTTTTTCGCCGATGCACATGCACAGCTTCCAGAAAAAAGTGTGAGTGCAATAAAAAAACTGTTTGAAGAATGTAAATCACTTTCTGGTGAGATTGTTTGGGGTACAGGAAAAACTGTCGGATCATTTCTCGTAAGATGGCCACAAAGTGGCCATAGAACCGTATTAACAGTTTTCTCGCACGGACGTTTAGAAATTTACTTCGGTGCACTTAAAGGAAATGAACTGGTCGAGTCATTCAGGGATCGTTTAAAAGATTTGGTCATCGGCAAGTTAGGACTAACTGTTCCAGATGATTACCAGAATAGATACCCAACCTACCGGATTACAGAGTGGGAGACGAAGGTTGATATAATAATTCAGATTCTTAAAGAACTTCTTAGCGAATTTCAAGAAACAAATGGCTAACAAGGCGCTACAGCGAACGGCTACCGCCGTCGCTGAGCTTGGGCGTTAGAAGAAAGATAAAGATGAACGAACAACTATTATATACCTTGTTTGGAGCTACTTTGGCTATTGGTGGTGGTCTTGTAGCCCAAAGAAACCAATTAATATTAAATCGCAAAGAGGAAGATCAACGATTGCTCTGGGAAATAGAAACATATTTACTTGATTATCACGCATCTCTCTCTCAACTACAGAAAATTAACTCCGAGTCCAAAGAGCAAAGAATAGAATATGAACTAGAGTTAGTTTCCCATAGAGAGAATTTAAACAAGCTTGCATTGAGATTAAGAAGCAGAAAATACAAGCAGATAGCTTTAAGAGTAATCAAATTTTGTTTGGATGGTCATTTCAGAACACAAGAAAATCTACATAAGCTGACACGGCAAGTTCAATTAAGTATCAACGATAAAATTATAAAAACATACGAGAAGGAAATTAAAGAGTCCCCAGATAAGTTTTAACTTCTAACAATTCAATCCAGCGAACTGTGACCGCTGGCGCGCTCCCAGTCGCTGAGCTTGGGCGTTATCAACCAGGTATCCGATTAGACTATAGGCCACAATAGACTATAGACCTTAGACTTGAGACTTTAGACTGGGAGTATAGTGAGCAGCGGGTAGTGAGTAGATAGTAGCGGGGGAATAGATTCCTGCTTTCGCAGGAATGACGGAGAGGGAGTAGCAAGTAAGTGAAGGAATAGGCAGGATACAAGATACAGGCGGGGGAATAGGCGGAACTCGCAACTCAGGACTGGGGACTCACAACTTTTAGACCATAGTCTAACATGGAGGCATAGGCGCCCCGGCATACGCCGGGACAGGGAACTAACAACTCAGGACTGATGACTCACAACTCTTAGCCTATAGACCATAGGGTGTGGTCTCCCCTTACTTACACCCCGGGGGTGTAAGCAGCTTACCCAAGGCTTACACTTAGCCCTTTTATAATCTATAATATAATATAATACAAAGGATAGATATAATCAGCTCCATAAAGAGATAGTGATGAGTAAAACAGCGAGAATTATTCCAGGACAATATATCGTGATGTTATCCCTGGTGCTGCTCTTTGCAGGTTATGCCTCAGCACAAGATTATGTGATTTCCCCCACAATGCAGCGTGGGGAGAGCATAAAGAGATACATTTACAAGAATACCCCCCAGGGCAAGCTTGCAATATACCTACACTTCCCTCCCGGATGGAGCAAGCAAGATAAACGGCCGGCCATCGTATTCTTTTTTGGGGGCGGATGGTATAAAGGTTCAATCGCACAGTTTAGATACCAGGCAGAATACTTAGCCAGTCGCGGCATGGTCACGGCCCGCGCCGATTACCGGGTTAAGAGCAGGCACGGAACCACTCTGGATAAGGCGGTTGAAGACGCGAAAAGCGCTGTTCGCTGGTTACGGGCAAATGCTGCAAGACTTGGCATAGACCCTAACCGCATTGCGGCTGCAGGCGGCTCAGCGGGAGGGCACATAGCCGCGTGCACCACCCTGCCCACAGCTCCCGAGAGCAAAGGCGAGGATACAAGTATTTCTTCCAGGGCAAATTTACTGATTCTTTTTAACCCTGTGCTCGACGTCTCGATTCCAAAAATAGTCAAGCGATTCGGTTCTCTCGAAACTGCCCGGTCAATGTCGCCGAACCTGCATCTGGGCAAGAATACACCACCTACATTATTGATGTATGGCACAGAGGACCGTCTGCTTTCTCAAGGCAAGATATACCTCGCAAAAGCTAAAGAGCTGGGTATTACAGCAGTACTCTACACGGCTGAGGGCGTAGGCCACGGTTTTTTCAATAAGCCCCCCTGGCTCAACAAAACGCTCTACCTGGCCGACCAGTTTCTTGCCCGGTATGGATACACGAAAGGTAATCCTACTATTCCTGTTTCTAAAAAGGCAGTGATGCAGGAAATTACTCTTAATCAAATAAGAAATTGATTTACCGCCACGCTGCAACGCCCCTCCCGAGATGCTCAGGGAAGGGCCCTTTGTGTTTTTTCGGGTAATGGTGTATGTTTATTAGGGGTTCCGGGTGAAACTCTTCTTATCTTTAGCTTCAGGCGGGGAGAGGCAGTTTAGCCTCGGGGTAAGTGGATGATAATAACAATTCCATAGGAGAAAGGAAATATATGACAATTAGGAAGACATTTAATGAGCTGGGGCTTTCAGCCAATATACTGAAGGCAATTAATAAGAAAGGATTTGAGGAGCCGACCGCGATTCAGGCTATAACTATCCCGGTGATGTTGAGGGATGATACCAATATCATTGCCCAGGCCCAAACAGGCACAGGCAAGACCGCTGCCTTTGGCTTACCTTTAATCGAAATGATGGATACAAGTTCCAGGACAGTGCAGGCACTGATTTTAGTTCCTACCCGGGAGCTGGCTATCCAGGTGTCAGAAGAAATCAACTCGCTCAAAGGAGATAAGGATATCAGGATAATACCCATATATGGGGGGCAGTCTATTGACCAGCAGTTGCGCAGGCTGAAAAAAGGGGTGCATATCGTAGTGGGAACGCCGGGCAGGATAATTGACCACCTGAACAGAAAGACACTCAGGCTGGGGGAAATTGCGCACTTGATACTCGATGAGGCAGACGAAATGCTAAATATGGGATTCATCGAGGACATGGAAGAAATAATGCAGCATACCAACCCTAACAAAAGAACGCTGCTGTTTTCTGCCACAATACCGGGGAAGATAAGGGAGCTCGCCTACAAATACATGGAGGGTTACCAGCTTCTTACCGTCAAGGAAGAGCAGCTGACCCCTAATCTGACCAAGCAAATATACTTTGAGGTAAAAGCCTCTGACAAATTTGAGGCCCTATGCAGGATAATTGATATTGAAGATGATTTTTACGGCCTGGTTTTCTGCAGGACAAAGAGTGATGTTGATGCCGTGGTATCCCATTTGATAGACAGGGGATATGATGCGGCTGCTATTCACGGAGATATTTCACAGGCACAAAGGGAGAGGACTCTTAATAAATTTAAGAAGCAGGGAGTGAATATTCTCGTGGCTACAGATGTGGCAGGACGCGGAATCGACGTCAACAACCTCACGCACGTGATAAACTATTCGCTGCCCCGCGACCCGGAATCATATGTCCATCGCATAGGCCGCACAGGAAGGGCCGGTAATGAAGGAACTGCCATCACGTTTATCACTCCCAGCGAGTATAAGCAGCTGATGTTCATACAGCGATTCGCCAAGACTGACATTAAAAAATCAAGCGTGCCAAAGGTGAAAGATATTATCGAAGCCAAAAAGAAAAAGATATACGATGACCTATCTACCCTCCTGGAAGACAAGATTGACACTGCCTACTATAACTGGGCCAAGAAATTGCTGGAAGATAATAATCCGACAGAAATATTAGCTGCCATACTTAACTACTGTTTCGAAGAAGAACTCAACCCTGATACTTACGGTGAAGTAAGAGAAGTGGGAGAAAAAGGGAGGCAACTTGACCAGCAGGGCAAAGCAAGGCTTTTTGTGGCACTGGGCAGAAAAGACAATATCAATGCCAGGAAACTGGTTGAGCTTATTATGAGCAGGGTTTCAGTGAAGGCTAAACAAATCAGGGATATACAGGTAATGGAGAAGTTCTCTTTTATTACGGTGCCTTTTGATAAAGCAGAGGAAATCGTGGCCAGCTTTAAAGAAAAAGGGCAGAAGCCGCTGATTGCTCACGCCAAGAAACGCAGATAATATCCCCGCTATGTGTGCCCCATGCTGCATCGGGAGCATTCCTCCCGCTCCAGGGACTGTAGTTTATCCGTTTAGTTGCACTCCACCTTCTTTTAACCTATAATCTGAGCTATCAAGTAAACAGAAATAAAAGAGAGTAATTAATAATGGAAACACGCTACACGGTTAAGCCCAAAGAATTAATACAGACAGAGGTAAAGCCGGTAAAAACCCGCATGATGGCTGACGGATCACTTTTTGTTGATTTCGGGAAAGCAGCGTTCGGTACGCTGCTTGTGCCATTACCGGAAAAGCCAGGCCGCAAATCAATTGTCGTGCACCTGGGGGAAAAGCTGTCCAGCAACGGCCGCATCGACCGAAACCCTCCGGGAACAGTCCGCTATATCCGTATCGAACAGAAGCCTGACAGGCAACGGAATCCCTGTCGTATCGTTATCCCGCCGGACAAACGAAATACAGGCCCGGCAGCCATTAAAATGCCTCCGCATATCGGAGAAGTATTTCCCTTCCGTTATGCAGAAATCGAGGATGCAACCGGTATTAATCCCCTGGCTATCCGCCAGGTGTGCGTACATTACCCGTTTAACGAGAATGCCTCTTCTTTCAAATCAACTAACTCTATACTTAATGCCGTGTGGGAGCTATGCAAATACAGTATCAAGGCAACTTCCTTTTGCGGCATTTACGTGGATGGTGACCGCGAGCGCATTCCGTACGAAGGCGATGCATACATCAACCAGCTTGGGCACTACTGTGTTGATAAGGAGTACTCTATGGCTCGCTACACCCTTGAGTACCTGATTCAGCATCCCACCTGGCCCACGGAATGGCAGTTTCATTCCATAATGATGGCCTGGGAAGACTACATGCACACGGGAGAGACGCAAACTCTTGCAACTTTTTACCAGGATTTATGCGTTAAGACACTAATTGACCTGGCCCGGGAAGATGGCTTAATCAGCACGGAATCCGAGCTATGCAGGGAGGAATTTGAAAAGCGACTGCATCTTCACCATCCCCGCTATACCTTCAGGCATGGCCTGAGAGACCTCGTGGATTGGCCCCAGGGTGAACGCGACGGCCATGAAATGCTTCCTGTTAACACTGTCGTAAACGCATTTCACTATCGGGTATTGATACTCATGTCCCGCATCGCCTCGGTTCTGGGGCGTAGAGAAGACCAGCAGCGTTTTGCCAAACAGGCAGCCCGGGTGAAAGAAGCAATCAACCGCTTGCTGTTTGACAGAGAACGCGGTGTATATATTGACGGGGAGGGCTCCGGGCACGCCTCACTGCACAGCAACATGTTCGCGCTTGCCTTTGGCCTGGTTCCGGAAGAGCAGAGGGAAAGAGTAGCCTCTTTTGTCAGGTCCCGGGGCATGGCCTGCAGTGTGTACGGGGCTCAGTACCTGCTGGAAGCACTGTACCTGAATGGAGAAGACAGGTATGCTCTCGAGCTGCTTACTGCCCGACAGGAGCGCAGCTGGTGGAATATGATACGGGTCGGCTCTACAATTACCATGGAAGCCTGGGACTGGAAGTACAAGAATAACCTGGATTGGAATCACGCCTGGGGGGCCGCACCTGCTAACATTATCCCCAGATTTCTCATGGGTATCCGCCCGCTAAAACCAGGTTTCAGCAAGATACTAATCCAGCCCCGGCCCGGAACACTGGAAAGCGCAGAGATAAAGCTCCCGACAATTCGAGGGACTGTAGTAGCCAAGTTTGAAAACTATCCACAGAAGCCCTTTGTTCTGGAAGTAGAAATTCCGGAAGGAACCACGGCACGCATCGACATTCCACGACCCGCTCACGCTGATACAAGTGTTAGAGTGGACGGAAAATTGATGCGTGGCATGCCAAACGGAAAGTTTCTAACTATTGACCAGCTCGACTCAGGACACCATATAATAAAAAGAGAGCATGTCTGAGTGAATCCCGGCATTAAACCATGAAATTCCCGGAGATTAACGACACAGTCAGGCTTCAATTCCTAAACCAAGAAACCAGGATACCAAGTCACTGTTCACTATTTACTGTTTACT
>JALUVB010000162.1 GCA_027021085.1 bacterium | reverse complement strand
AGAGCATGTCTGAGTGAATCCCGGCATTAAACCATGAAATTCCCGGAGATTAACGACACAGTCAGGCTTCAATTCCTAAACCAAGAAACCAGGATACCAAGTCACTGTTCACTATTTACTGTTTACTGCTTCCCCAGTCTAAAGTCCAAGAGTTGTGAGTTATGAGTTGTTAGTTCCCTGTCCCGGCGCATGCCGGGGCGCCTATGCCTCCATGTTAGACTATAGACATCAGACTATAGACATTAGACGGGAAAGACACATGATACGGGGGACCAACTCACTATTTACTGTTCACTATTTACTATCTTTCCTCGTTACTCGTTGCCATTCACTATTCTCCCAGTCTATAGTCTCAGGTGGGCTGGTTTTTCCCCCGTTTTGCTTCTCTCTTGTCATTCCTGCAAAAGCAGGAATCTATACTCTTCTCCAAGAAACTAAGAAACCAGGAAACCAGGATTACCAGGAAACTATGATACCAAGTCACTATTCACTGTTCACTGTTTATTATCTTTCCTCACTACTAACTACTGCTCACTATACTTCCAGTCTACAGTCTAAAGTCTATGGTCTAAAATCCTGGATGCCTGCTTTCGCAGGCATGACACGCGGGCTGGTTGCTTATCTTTCCTGCTTCTCTTTTGTCATTCCCGCGAAAGCGGGAATCCATCCCCTCACTACTATCTACTCGCTACTCACTACTTTCTCACTACTTACTGTTCACTATTTACTGTTTACTATTTCCCCAGTCTATAGTCTAAAGTCTACGGTCTATAGTCTTCCAACTTATATCCCACGCCCCGGATATTTTTGATGAATTTCCCTGCTTTGCCCAATTTTTCTCTTATATTTTTTATATGCACGTCTATGGTCCTATCTAAAACGACCTTCTCATCTCCCCAGAGATAATCCAGTATCTGGTCCCGGGTGAAAACCCATCCTTTCTTGGAAGAGAGAAGTTTCAAAATCCTGAATTCCGTGGATGTCAGTTCCACCCTTCTCCCTTCCACGCCAACCTGGTACTTTTGCATATCCAGGGTAAGAATACCACCTATCTTAACCTGTGCACCATTTCCCTTTCTTTCCCTTCTTCTCAGCACTGCTTTTACCCGTGCTATTAATTCCCTGGGAGAAAAAGGCTTGGTCACATAATCATCTGCTCCCAGCTCCAGTCCCAGCACCTTATCTGTTTCTTCTACCTTAGCCGTGAGCATGATAATGGGCAGGTAGGAAAACTCTTCTCTTTTTCTTAGGTACTTGCAGACTTCCAAGCCATCTGCATCAGGCAGCATCAAATCCAGGATTACCAGGTCCGGGACCCGGTGTTCAATAGCAGAAAGAAATGCTTTGCCATCCTGGAACTCTGCAACTTTAAAACCGGATTTTTTAAGATGGAGAGACACAAGTTCCAGGATATCCGGTTCATCATCCACCACAAATATCAATTCATTCATTTAATACAAGACCCCTTTTCCCCCACTAACTTCCCTTCGCCTTCTGCCACCAATTCACCCTCTTCATTAAAGATATTTGCCCGGGTGAAGAAGAGTCCAAGGCGGGAATCTTCTATCCAGCCCCTGATCTTTAGCTTTCCTCCCACTGCTGCCTCCCGGTGGAACCTAACTTTGAGCTCTCCGGTAACTGCTTTTATGCCGGAGAAGTAGGCTGCATAAACCATGGCTTCGTCCAGGAGAGTAGCTATCAATCCTCCGTGCAGAATTTTGCTCCATCCCTGGTGGTAAGCATGGGGAACAAAAAAGGATTCTGCAAATTTACCATCAAAAGTAAAGGATAGTTTCAGCCCATGCGGATTTTTCTTTCCGCAGGCAAAACAGTATTCCATCCTTTTCAAATTCCTGTCTTTCCCGCTATTTTTATTCTCCAATTTATCCACCCCTTGCAAGAAACAATAATTGAGCAAATACTTATATAGACTTTACCAAATTTTTACCCTTAATTGAAATACCTAATTGTTGGGAAACCAGTGGTTTAATCAAAGTAGGCGAAAAATGATAAAATAGAGCCTGAGAAATGAAATATAGAAATTTCAAAAGAGGCAACATTACAGAGAAGAGCCGCAAAACCCTCAGGAAATTTTTCCTGCTGGTGCTTCTTATGACCACCATTCCCCTGTTTGCCCAGGATTTAGACCTGGCAAAGAAGCTGTACCAGGATGGATTCTATAATGCCTCCATGGAGGAGGCAAGGAAATTCCTCTCTATTAATCCTAATTCTTTCCGTAAAGGTGAAGCCCTCATCCTGATGGGCGACATATACCGCAAAAGAAACAAGAAGGTCAATGCTTTATCCTATTATCAGAAAGCACTTTCCCTCTCTTATTTTCCTGATAAAGATTTAGCCCTGGACAGGATAGGAAAGCTTTACATGGAAGAGGGTAAGTTTGATGCGGCCAGGAAGTATTTTTTAAGGATTTCCCGGGAATTTCCCTTCTCTTCCCTCGTACCTGAATCATTTTACTGGATTGGAGAAACCTACCTGGCAGAGAACAACTACAAGAAAGCGGAAGAGTACTTCCACCGGCTTATACTCCTTTATCCCGGGAGCGATTTTGTGAAATACGCCCATTATTCACTGGGTTATGCTCTTTTCCAGGAGAAGGAGTTTGAGCAGGCACTGAAAGAGGTAGAAGAGATAGAGAAGACATTTGCTGACCCGGACCTGGAAGGAAAAGCTAAAATTCTTAAGGCAAGAATTTATATTGCAAAGAAAGATTTCCCTTCTGCTCTCTCTTTACTGGAAGAGCTGGCCAAAACAAGTTTTGCAGAAGAGGCAAACTTCTGGATAGGGGAAGTATATCGCAAAAACGAGGACTTTACCCGGGCACGGGAATATTTTCACAAGGTACTCCGGTACAAGAACCCTTCCACGGGCGGCAGTGCTCTCTTTTACCTGGGGTGGATGGATTATGAAGAAGGGAAGCAGGATTCCGCACTCAAATATTTCTCCCGCTTGCTGGATACCTATCCTGCAAGTACGTACCGCCAGAGTTCCCTTTTCTACCTGGGGAAAATATTTAAAAATAAAAAGAATTACCCAAAAGCACGGAAATACTTTGCCCTGCTTCTATCCGAAGGGAAAGGTATATGGGCTCAGCGAGCCTATATATCCCTGGCCAAATTGATGAAAGAAGAAGGGAAAAGCAAGGAAGCAATAGAATTCCTGGGGAAATTTTCAGAAAAATTTCCCGGAAGCTCTCTTACCCCGGAGGCCCTCTACCAGCTTTCTCTCTGGCTCTCAAAAGATTCTCCGGATAAGTCAATAGCAATTTACGAAAAGATTAAGGCGCGTTTCCCCGATTTCGCCGGGATGCCCACCGTGCTATATAACCTGGGAGTATTACATTTTAATCAGGGGAATTACTTCGAATCCGCCCGCAACTTTGAAAGCTTGAGGAAAGATTTTCCCCGGAGCAGCCTGGTTTCCGATTCTCTTTACTGGCTGGCTCGCTGCTACCTGGAAATGGGCTATTTCTCCCGCGCACTGGGATTCCTGGAAGAATTCGAGAAGAAATTTCCCAATTCGTCCCTGTATGCCGAGAGTTTCCTCATTAAGGCACTCGTTTACGAAAAGATGGGGAACCTGGACAATGCCATAAACACCCTGAAAGAAATCACCAAGCTAAACAGCAAGCTTGTTCCCCAGGCCCTGATTAAAATGGGAGACCTTTACGCCAAGAAAGGGGACTTCTCCGAGGCCAGAAAAACCTACCAGAAAATACTGCAGACTTTCCCCCGGGATTCACTTGCCCCCCAGGCTTATTACAATCTCGCCTACACTTTTTACCGGGAAGGCAAACTTCTGCAGGCTGCTTCCTTGTTCAACTCCCTGGGTGACAAGTATCCCAAATCTTCCCTTATCCCCGATGCCTATTACCTGGCTGGATGGAGCTACTTCCGAAAAGGCGACTACGAAAAGGCAAGAGAAAAATTCCAGGAGGTACTGGCTAAATTCCCTGCCTCTTCCGTCGTCCCCCGCAGCATATTAGGCATGGGTGATTCCTACTACAACCAGGGCAACTTTGTTAAAGCAAAAGATTGGTACCAAAAGTTAGTGGATAAATACCCGGAAGCAAAGGAATCTTCTGTTGCCTTGATTTCTCTTTACAACACTTATGTCCAGACAGAAGAAATGGATACCGCGATTGGCTTCCTGAAAAAATACATAGAGGAGAAGCCCCAGGGAGAATTCGCAGATTATTCCCTGCTTCAGCTTGCTCTTTATTACATGAGGAAGGAAGATTATCCACGGGCAACAGCACTCCTGGAAAAGTTAAAGAAGGAGTTTCCCAAGAGTCATCTTCTCCCGGATAGTTATTATTGGCTGGGAAGGATGTACCGGGACATGAAAGAATTCCGGAAAGCAGAGGAAAACTTCCGCCCCCTTTACACCTCCGGGAAAGACAATCCCTGGAAGGAAGAAGCCATGCTGGAAGTAGCCAACATGTATTACCAGGAAGGAAACCAGGAACAGGCTTTGCGTCTTTACTCTGATTTTGAGAAATTATTCCCGGATTCTCCTTTTCTCCCGCGTGCCTGGCTGAATCAGGGCAAGATTTACCTGCATCTCAAGCAGGGAGACAAGGCTTTAACGATTTTCAGGAAAATAATGGCTTCCCAGGCTTCCCAGAAGATAAAGATTGAAGCAGAATACTCCATTGCCCAGATTTTAGAACAAAGAGGGGAAAAAGAAAAAGCGGCTTTTGAATATTTAAAACTAACCTATCTTTTCCCTGCATTCGGGAAAAGGGTGAAAGAATCCCTGCAAAAATCCGCCCGGCTCCTGGAAGAGGCAGGGAAATATTCCGAGGCAGTGCAGGTATACAAGAAACTGTTAAGCTACGGAGAAGACAGAGAGAAAATCCTGCAGAAAATAGAAGAATTGAAGAAAAAGAGCGGGAAAGCTGAGGAGAAAAAGGAAGAAGGAGTTAAGTGAAGTGGAAAGAATAGGGTTTTTGGAATTGGAATATGTATAGATACAAATACCTTGCGGTTATTTACCTGGTATTGCTCTTATTCTCGGTTGCTTTGGCAACGGAGGATATAGAGCTTTCTCCTTTAATCATAAAGGGAAAAGATATCTCCACTTTTCCCTCATCGCCCCTCTCCCTTTCCCCCGGACTGCTGAGAAAAGAAAGAGAAGGGAAAGAAATCCCCCGGGAAAAATTCTTCCCGCTGCGAATAAAAGGAAAACTCTGGAAGGGGCGGGAAGGATACGCGGAAATAGAAGGGGGAGCAGGAAGTTATGGAAGTTACCAGGGAAAAATCTTAGGCATAGTAAAAGGTAAAAGCAATTCTCTCATTTTCCAGTACCTGAAAGAGGGCACACAGGGTTACCGGGAAGAAGGCCGGGAAGAAAGCAGCAGAAGTACCCTGACTCTTATTTTCCCGGGAGGGAAAATAAGCGGCTCCCAGGAACAGGCCAAGCTGAACCTATTAGGCCCTCTGGGAGAGGGAAAGATAGGAAGAAGGCGTATATACACTGCGAGCATAAGAACGAGGTTCGGGGGAGAAGAACCGGGATGGGATATCAAAGGGAAAAATTTCTTTATCAGAGAAGAAAAAGACAGGTTTTCAGGCGGAGAGAGCAGTGTAAAATTTTCCCGGAACGGGGCTGATAGTTCCTTCCTCTTTGCCGTAAGAGAAGAATTCCTCCGGGATTACTACGACAAGGGAGAAGGGGAATTCTCGTACAATTCTCTCTCCTCTTCCTGGGGGATAAAAATCCTGGGAAGAGAAAAAGGAGTAGCTCTTTTCCCCCAGTACTCTTACCTCCGGCCGTTATCCACTAAAACCTCCCTGCATCTCTCACTGGGAGGAGGATGGGATAAACCTGACTTATTGTCCCTGTACAAGTTATCCGGGACAGGTATCAGGAAGAGATTCCTGGGCTCAGAAAAATACTGGGAGTTAAATGCAGGCATTGAGGGGGATTCTGCCTTCCCCTACTCTACCTCGCTCTTTTACCAGAGGATGGAGTCCATTCTTTCCTGGAAAAGAGAAGACATACTATGGCAACCCACGCTTGTTTCTTCCGCCAGTTTTATGGGCTGGGAAGGAAAATTCCAGCACAAAATAAGCGAAAACTTCACCTGGGAAGGAAAGGCAATATACCGGCAGGAACTCCGGGAGAAAAACGTGCCTTACTTTATTTATTCCAGCGCGGAGACTTCTCTTTTACGGGAAAGTCCCAGAATCAAGGAAGAAATCTCCTTGCAATACAACGGTCCCCGGTATTTTGAACGAGACAGCAAAAGGCAGTTAAAAGCATTCACCAAGATAAATCTGAATCTTGCCTGGAAAATTTCACCCCGCCTGACTATATCATCTTACCTTTCATACATTCCGGACGGCGAGACAGAAATTTTCAAGGGCTACCCGGTCGCTCCCTGGGAGTACTTCGTTTCCATTAAGTTAAACTGGTAAAATGCCTGCGAACTTACCACCCGAATACTACGAGAAAGAACGGGAACTGAGAAAGGCAAAAACTCCGGATGAGAAAATATCCATACTGAAAGAACTTCTTTCCATAATGCCCAAGCATAAGGGCACGGACAAACTCCAGGCAGAACTCCGCACAAAGATAAAAAAACTCAATAAACTGAAAGAGGCGGAGAAGAAAAAGAGAAAAACCCTCTCTCCCTATGACATTCCCAGGGAGGGAGCAGCCCAGGTTGTCCTCATCGGGCCGCCAAACAGCGGTAAATCCCTTTTCCTTTCCACCCTTACCCACGCCCACGCCAACAGCGCACCGTATCCCTTCTCCACCCTCAAACCCGTAGTAGGCATGATGGCTTTTGAAAATATCCAGTTCCAACTGATTGATACTCCTCCCATTACTGCTGAATTTATGGACAGGGGAATCACCCAGCTTCTCTACCAGGCAGACCTCCTGCTTGTGATAGGAGATGGGAGCAACGAGAAAGCCGCCGAGGCACTGGAAGAGGTAAACAAACGCCTTAAAGAAAAGAATATCATCATAGGAGAGAATAAGAAGGCAATATTAACTCTTAATAAAATGGATACTCCCGGGAGCGAAAAGCAGCTTCAGCTAATCAAGGCGCAGTATAAAAGCCTGCCGGTAATTCCCATAAGCATCAAAAACCAGCAGTTCAATAACCTGGCAAGAATTATGTTTGACACTCTGCAAATAATCAGGGTTTACACAAAAACCCCCGGCTCTCCGCCCAACTTAAACAAGCCTATCATAATGAAAAAGGGCAGCCGGGTTATTGACGTGGCCGAGGAAGTGCACAAAGATTTCCTGAGGATGAAGTACGCCCGGTTGTGGAATTTAAAGGGGATTAAAGGACTGAGGGTGGAGAGAAAGTACGTGCTTGAAGACGGAGATGTCCTGGAGTTTCATATTTGATTGGAAGTGAATAAGTTAGTCGCAGGAGGCAGTGTTTCATAAGTGAAAATTAAAATAAGTCCAGGGCTCCTGTCATTTCTCCTTTTGTTTTCCTGGAACAGTGTCATCTTCAGCCTGGAGAAAGAGACCATACCCACCCCTCCCGACAGGGCATTTAACCATGCTCCCAGTATAATAGAAGTCCCCGGGCAGGGATTACTTGTAGCCTGGTACTCGGGAAGCAAAGAAAAGAACAAAAATACGGCCATCTTTTTTAGCTTTAAAAAAGCAGGCAGACAAAAGTGGAGTTCTCCCAGGGTGCTTGTGGATACTCCCTCCCGGGCAGACGGAAACCCTGTTCTCTTCTTCAAGGATAATGCAATATATTGCTTTTATTCCGTGCTCTGGGGAACGGGATGGAGTACTGCACGCATTTTTTACGTAAAATCGCCGGTAGCACCCGGGGAAAATGACCTTTCCTGGAGTCCTCCCCGCCGTATATCCCCCTTTTACAAGACAGGAGAGCTGGTACGGGGAAAGCCAGTGGATTCAAAGGGGGAATCATTTTTCCTTCCTCTTTACCAGGAATTATTCGGCTACTCTTCCTACCTGTATTTAATCAGGAAAGGGAGAGTAGCATGGCGTTCTCCCTATTTGAAAACCAGTCCCGGGAATTTGCAGCCAGTAATAATTCCCCTCCGGACATCCTGGCTAATGTTTATGCGTTCAGCCCGGGGAGGCTACCTCTGGGAGGCAATTTCCCGGGACCAGGGGAAAACATGGAGCACCCCGGTAAAGAGGAGGGACCTGCCCCAGCCCAATTCCGGATTCGATACGCTGCGTTTATCTTCCGGAAGGATAATACTGGTATTCCACAATAATCCTGAGAATACTCACTCTCTTGCTATTAGCATTTCAGAGGACGAGGGAAAAAGTTTCTCCCTGAAAAAGGTTATAGAAGAAGACAAAAAGAGAAAATTTCTTTACCCCTCGGTAATACAGGATGCCAGGGGAAAAATCCATATCGTTTACACTGTGAACAAGAAGGAAATCAGGCATGTTGTGCTGAGGGAAAAAGAGCTTCTGGGAAGGAAGGGGAAAAGCATAGACTTTAGGTGAGCAGTAAACAGTGAACGGATCCTGGTGTACCGAAAAGTTCGGAAGAATTTATTTATAGTTTAGGGTTTTCCTGTCAGGGAAACGAAGTGTAAAATATAAGGCAGGATAAAACCAGTTCTATGAAGAGAGAGATAAGAAGTAATGAGTAATACGGGCGCTTACCTCCCGGGAACCAGCGGGAAAACCTGCTTTCCCCGGGGCAAAGAGTGCAAGACAGTTCCCCTCCTGGTCATCTTGTTGGTCTTCAGTTTTCTTCCCTATTTTATAGGCATCAATATTCCCGCTATAAAAGACAAGGACGAGGCAATTTATGCCGAAGTAGCACGGGAAATGGTGGAATCAGGAAATTACTTTAACACTACCCTTAACTATAAGCCCTGGTTCCAGCATCCGCCCTTAACCATGTGGTTAATTGCTTTGAGCTACCGGGTATGGGGAATAACCCCCTTTGCCGCGCGTTTCCCTTCCATACTGCTCGCTCTACTCTCGGCCATTTTAGTATATTCCATGGAGAAAAGGTTTACTTCCTCATCTACGGCAGGTTTGCTGTCTTCCCTCTCCTTGCTCGCCTCGCCGGCTTACCAGCTGATGGTAAGAGATGCAAAGTTAGACATGGTGCTCCTCTTTTTCGTAACCCTCGCCTTTTATGCCTACAGCAAGGCAATAGAACAAAAGGTTTACCCTGAAACTAAACTATCTTTCCAGGCAGGAACAAGAAGAAAAGGAGAAGGATCCGAGCGGCAAGAATATGCTCAGGAGAGAAGCCATACAGGCAGGCACACGGTACTCTACCTTATGCTTTTTTACCTTTCCCTGGGGTTAGGGTTTCTTACCAAGGGACCGGTAGGGATTGTATTCCCCTTTATTCCCATTTCTATTCACTGGTACATCAGGAGAAAGGAAATTTACCTGCCTAAAACTTCCCTAATCTGGGGTATCTTTTTGATTGGGGCAGTAATATTCCCCTGGTATTACTATATGTACAAAACGCAGGGGCTATTCTTTCTCAAACGTATTATCTTCGAACAAAATTTTAAACGCTTTTTTACCACCCATTACACGGAATCCTACTCGCCTCTCTACTACCTCCATACATTTGCCTGGGCTTTCCTGCCCTTTCTCTTTCCCTTTCTTGCTTCACTCCGCTCCGCTTTCAGGGAGTGCAGGAAAAACAATGGCATGGGTGATGTTTACCTGATTCCCCTTCTCTGGTTCTTTATTCCTTTTATTCTCATGTCTTTTTCCAGCTCCAAGCTACCCCACTACATATTCCCCATTTTACCCGCAGCTTCCCTGTTAACCGGGAATTACCTGTGGGAAATTACCAGGGAGAAGGAGACTTCTCTCCCTCTCCTTGTTTCCCAGTTTCTCGTTCTTGCAGTGATACTTTCACTCTTCTTAGTCCTGAATTTTATCTTCTTTCCCTTTCTCTCCTCTCTTCCTTTCTGGTTTGCTTTCTTTCTCCTTGTTTCCCTCTCTGTCGCCGGAGTACTTGCCCTGCGCCTAAAGAGCCTAATTTTACTCATCTCTACCATAGTCCTGGCCATGGGTATGCTCAATTTCTCCCTGAATTTTCACGTTGACCCCTCGCTGCTTAAATACCAGCCTTCCCAGTATTTCGCCAGGAATCTGCCGGAAGATTCCCCTATCTACACTTACAAATTCTTCCCCAACGCCTCTTTAGTCTTCTACTTCAAAAAGAAGATAACTAAACTCAACGGAGGGGAACTGGAAAGATTACTGGAGAAAAATCCCGGGAAAGAATTTGTCATTATCTTTCCCTCTGAAGAGATGCAAAACCTGAGGGAAAAAGGTTATACAATCAAACCTTTATCTATAAGAAGTTATTACCCGGTTTCCCGCCTTTCCCTGCAATTCCTTGATTTAAGGAAAAGAGAGAAGATAGCCAGGGATATCATCCTGGGAAAAATAATATTAAAACAAAGGGTTGAAAATAATTTATAATTAAGCTAATCTATGAGAGAAAGCATTAGAGAAATGTTAAAATGCAAATTCGCAATTTTCAATATTATCTCCGGAGGATTTCCTGGGTTGCCCGGGAGATTTTAGGATTTTGAGTTTGCTTTTTTGCAAAAGGAGGGTGCAATGAGGAGAACGAAGCTTCTTTTGGGAGGAACAGTGGTATCTCTTGGTTTAATCCTTTCTGGCTGTGCTACCTTTATCGGCCCCAGCCAGGAAACCAGGCGCATGGGAGAAGAGATTCAGGCGCTTCAGGAAAACGTGAAGAAGCTCTCACAGCAAAATATCCAGCTGCAGAAGGAACGAGACCAGCTGTACAAGGAACTGCGCAGTATATCCCAGATGTTCCAGCAGGCTCTCCAGGCAGAGAAAAAGGAGAGGGAAAGGCTGCGAACACAAATCCAGCAGTTAAGCAAGACTATCCAGGAGCAAAAGAAGAAACAGGCCACCGTGAAACGCCGTCCCAAGCCAACCCCTAAACCCAAGCCCCGCGCCAAGGTAAGCCAGGCACGGGAAAAGGTAAAGCAGATACAGGAAGCCCTGAAAAGAGCCGGCTACGATCCCGGTCCCATTGACGGAAAAATTGGGCCTCTTACCCGGAACGCATTACAGGAATTCCAGAAAGAAAATGGCCTGCCGGTAACCGGTAAAGCAGACGATGCCACTATAAAACTTTTGCAGGAATACATGGAAGAATCACTTAAATAATGGATAAGTGGGAAATAAAGAAAACGGACGGGAAAATCTACGGCCCGGTAGATACAAGTACACTCATCCAATGGATTGAGGAAAAGAGAGTTCTGGCCGATGATTTGATCAGCCCCGCGGGAGAAAACAGGTGGGGAAGAGCAGTAGATACCCCACCTTTTAAAGAAATATTCGCTCCCTCCATCCCGGGAGAAGTGATAAAGGAAGAAGAAAAAGAAGAAATAATCTGTCCCAAGTGCGGCAAGAAATGGGACACTGACACTGTCCTGTGTACCAACTGCGGCACCAACTTGAAAAGCGGTAAGCAGATTAATAGCATAATTTCTCCGCTTGTGCAGGGAGATTCCCCACCCTCCTTGATATCGGTACTCTGCATAAAGGAAGCTTTGCGTATCCTCAAGAGCAATCCATGGAACCTGGCAGGCATAACCTTCCTATACTTTCTCGTCAACGGCTTCACCCAACAACTTCCCATTCTTGGATGGCTTATGCAGATAGCCATTGGGCCCGTACTTACCGTGGGATTCTATACGGTGTGTTTAAAAAAGGCTAAAGGGGAAGAAAGCAATGTAAACACGTTATTTACTCCTTTCTCCTTTTTTGTCCCCACATTGGTGGTGGTAGCGCTCTATGGCATTATCGTTGCCGTAGGCAACATGTTCTTTCTTATCCCGGGGATATTCTTTACAGTGGCACTCTCATTTTCGTTTTTCATAGTGAGCGAAAGGCAGAGTGAACCGGTGGAAGCCCTCAGGGAAAGTTTTGACCTTACCCAGGGGCTGAGATGGAAGATACTGGCTATATTTGTCCTGGGCGGGTTGATTAATATACTGGGATTACTTGCCTTAGGGATAGGAATACTATTCACCTTCCCGGTTACCTTTCTTGCTCTGGCGACTCTTTATAACGGCGTAAAAAGCGGCGAATTTGCAGAAGCAAGGTATGTAACAAGCAAGAAGGAAATACTTCTCGCACTCCTTCCCGTGGTCATTCTCCTGGGGCTTATGGCTCTCTTGATTGTTATAGGGTTTGCAAAAATACTCCCCCTCTTTAAAAATATCACACACATGACAAAATGGGCATAAAAGAAGAACTTGCTTTAGTCCTCATTACCGAGAAATCCCTGGAGAAATCTCTTACCGGTTCTATAATAAAAGAGATATTTTCTGGCGGAGTTAAACCCCTGGAACTCATAGAGGTAAGGATGTTTGCCCCCAGCCAGGGGCTAATCAGGAAATACATAGAACTGATAATACAGGACTCTTTCAGAGAATACCTCTACCGGGAATACATAGCAAAAAACAAAGGCCCGATAAAAAAAAGAATGATGCTTCTACTTCTGCGGGGGGAAGAGGCCATTTCCCAAATCAGGGGAGTGGTAGGGCCAATATCTCATCGAATTGACGGCACGATAAGAAACTCTTTCGCAGAGTTTGAAGAAGACGAGGATGGAAACATAGTAAGATTCATTGACCCCGCGGTAATTATTATTCCCAAGCCACGCGTGGCAAAGGAGGTAATTACCCTGTGGGCTGAATACAGCGAAAAAGACGGCGGACTGCTGAAAAATATTGTGAAATGGGAAAAACTTATCGAACGCTGGGATCACCACGAGCTGGAAGCCTTGAGGTACCGGGAAGGACTCTGCGTATCCAAGGAAGACTTACTCAACAATATTGAGACTACCATGGTACTGATAAAACCGGACAACATCTATACCAAGTCCCGCAGAGTGGGGGAAATAATCAACGCCCTCTCCGGCCCCGGATTAAAACTCATAGGCGCCAAGGCAGTAAACATGTCCATCAACCAGGCAATGAAATTCTATGCCCCGATAGAGCGAAAACTGCAGGAAAAACTGGGGGAAGAAAAGGGGAAAGAAGAATTTGCCAGGCTGATTGAATTCATGACCGGGCATAACCCCTACCAGGTAGATGACCCCGTCCTCAAGGACCGACCCGGTGGAAGAGAGCATCAATCTCTTGCCCTGGTCTATCAAGGCCCCTTTGCCGTGTCCCGCATTCGTAGAAAAGTAGGAGCAACTGACCCCCTGGAAGCAGAGCCGGGAACCATAAGGAGAGAATACGGGCATGACATAATGCGCAACGGGGTGCATGCCTCTGATTCGGTAAAATCTGCCCGCCGGGAGATGAAAATAATCGATGTGGAAGGCACCCAGATGAAAAAGCTGGTGCAGGAATACCTGGCGAAAGACAGGAAAATAGTGAACAGTAAGCAGTGAGAAAGTAGTGAGAGGAAGGCTCCCGACAGAAGTCGGGATAGACTTTAGACTATAGACGGGGAGAGGCGGGTAAGCGAGTGCATTGGAATTTGTGCGGAGGCCGGCATGACCCATAGCTCACTAAGTTAAGACTAATGACTAAACTGCCATATGCCTACATTTCATAGGGTAGCGGTTATCTGGGGAGGCCCTTCCCGGGAAAGGGAGGTTTCTTCCCGTTCCGGGAAAAGAGTAAGCAATGCACTTCGGGCCCGGGGACACGAGGTAGTAGAAATAGAATTAACCCCGGAATTGCCCTTTGATTTGAGAAAGGCAAGAGTGGAAGCAGTTTTTATTGCTGTACACGGGAAAGGCGGGGAAGATGGGAAGCTCCAGGGGCTGCTGGAAATAATGGGCATTCCCTACACGGGAAGTGGCGTGCTTGCCTCTGCCCTCTCCATGAATAAAATATTCTGCAAGAAACTCTGGGAAAAAGAAAACATCCCCACCCCGCTATACCAGGAAATAAAAAAAGACCACTTCCTGGAAGATGTAAAAAAGGGCATAAAAAAGTTAGGGCTTCCCCTGGTAGTAAAACCGGTGGCGGAAGGTTCAAGCCTGGGCGTGGAGATGGTAGAGAAAGAGGAGCAGGTTCTTCCCGCCGTGCAAAGGATAAGTGAAGAATTCGGAGAAGTATTCCTGGAGGAATATATCAAGGGAAAAGAAATTACCGTGGGGCTCCTGGGAGAGGGAAATACTCTGCGCGCCTTACCGGTGCTGGAGCTTGCTCCCCAGGGAAATTTTTACGATTACCAGGCCAAGTATACTCCTGGTATGACCGAATTTATCATTCCTGCAGACCTCCCGGCAGAAACTTACCGCATAAGCCAGGAAATAGCCATAAAAGCACATAAAATTCTATCCTGCCGTTCTTTCTCCCGCGTGGATATTATAGTAAGAAAAGATATACCATACGTGCACGATTTGAACACGGTGCCGGGACTCACCGATATTTCAGACCTGCCTGCCCAGGCAGAAGCAGCAGGAATAAGTTATAATGATTTAATAGAGGAGATACTTTCCTATGCCGCCTGCAATAAATTTTGAGCCAGAAATAGGTATTGCATCTTTCATCTGCTACGGAGAAAGACTGCTGACCTGCCTGGAAGATTTTTCCGCATCCGGGTTCAGGTGCCTGGAGCTGTGGGGTATTCCTGCCTTTGGCAATCCCCTGCATTTTCCTTACAAGAACAGAAGATACATAAAGAAATTTGCCTCCCTGATGGAAAAACATCAACTGGTCCCCTATGCCATTCATACCCCTATCCACCCAGGCTGGTCTATTTCTGACCCGGACGAGGAGCTTCGCTTCTTAGCTCTAAGAGAAATCAAGGAATGCATTGAATGTGTCTCCCCCCTGCACGTTCAGATTGCCGTCATCCATGCAGGCGGGCCCTACCAAAATGAAAATGAAGACCTGCAGCTGGAAAAAACGATGAATTCCTTGTTGAGACTGCTTGAGTTCTCCTATCCGAAAGGCATACAGCTGGTGGTAGAGAACAGTATCCCGGGAGTTATAGGAGACAAGCTGGAACACATGGAAAAACTGCGCGATTTCTTGCCGGAAGAGATAGGATTTTGTATAGACACCGGTCATGCATACAATACGGGGGTTCTCGCTGCAATATTTAAGACTCTGGGAGCAAGAGTAAGGCACCTGCATCTCCAGGATACCTTTTTTGCTAAAGATGCCCACCTGATTCCGGGGGAGGGGGAGCTGCCTTGGGAGGAAATTATGCTACAACTAAGAAGGATAGATTATTCGGGAGCCCTTCTCCTGGAAATAAGAGAGCGAAAAGAAGCCTCTTTAAAAGAAGCTTTGCAACGGTCCCGGGAAAGTGTCATCAGGCTCCGGGAAATGCTAAAGGGGAAGGGATAACCAAGGCAAAATCTTTGTTTTACGCATTATAATCCCATAATATGCCTGAAAATGGAGAGTGTATTACTTTTCCGGCGCAAGGAATACCCGGTAAGAAGGGAAAATGCATTTCTTCTCAGGGCTGTTTCACCGCTTAAAAGAGAATTTCCTAAATTCCGCATTTTTTAGGCACTATGATATTCAGCAGAGATAAAATTTCTTTTTGCTGTTTAGTTTGTTCAGGAATTAAGATTTCGTTATCATAGACCTTACATTTCAAATTCCTCATACTCATTAATGCCTCTTCCACTATATATTTATTTTTCAGTTCATTTCTTAAAAACATAAAAACAACGAGGGTTAAAAACATCAGAAATAGATATCCTCTCAGTGTCTCTTCTTTATGAACTCTTAAAGGCAGAAGGTTTAAATCATCCTTTGAAAATCCGAACACCTGCTCAATCTTCACCCTCATATAATACATCGGTACCACCTTATCCTTTTCTATCGGGAAAGAGGAAAAAAGTATCATTATTCCCTTCTTTGAAAGTTCATACTCCAGAGCTTCGTCTCTTTCCCTTCTATCCTCAATACTCTCAATCATTAACTTTCTTATCTCTCTACCCCTACGTTCAGGGTCAAGCACTATGTGGGCATATCCCCTCTTACCATATAATTCAACCTCAGCCTGCTGTATAAACAAAACCCTTTGACCGTACCGAACTGCATTGCTTGCTTTCTCAATCTGAGTCTGAGTGCTGTACTGGCTTATTAACTCCTTGTATACCCTCCTACCTGAGGGTATCCTGATAAGATACTCTATCTCTTCACTGTTTAGTTGTCTTAGATTAGTCTCACTAAAAAATCCAGCATCAAGTAGCACAAAACTACTTCTTAATCCTGTACGTCTCAATTCTTCTATTGTCATACCAAATACACTGACATCAACAATACTACCCCCTACATAACGATAATAAACAGGCATACCACTCTCTTTATCTACTACGCATATCAGCCTTATCTGCATATCTATGCTTAAATTACTATAACCCCACCTCGTTAACCCCAGGCCTATCTCATTGGGCAGTGCAGTTGTATCTATCACTATCCCTTCTGTGTCTTTGAAGTACATCTGGATGTATTTCCTGAAAAATTCCCTCTGCTTACCCTCCCTGCCAAAAACCTTCAGTAACCTGCTCATCCTCTGAGAACTTAATCCCTTTGACCTTGATAAAAGACTCAATACATTACCTTCATACCACAGAGGGAGATGCCTCATCGCTGAGCCTTCAGTGAGCCTGTAGGCTATCATCACCTCTAACTCCTCAGCACTGCCACCAAATATCTCCCTCAACAGTTCATCCATCCCTATCTGCTTCAGAAATTCATAAATCAAGTATCCGTCTCCAAAATCAAGAATCAATCTCTCCTGTGGCCTCTCTCTCGCTCTTTTAAATATCTTCTTCTCCCTGTCAATAACAACACCAAGATATCGGGTTCTCTGCCTCGGTTTTTTACTGGATGAGTCCCAGTAGGCATTCACCTCATATGCATACTCCTTATTGCCAATTTTCTTGTATCTTATAAAGCTCATAATGCCTATTAGGCATTATAACAAAAATAATACCCCAATGTCAACTCCTTTATGATTGAAAGGTTTCTCCCTCTTTATTACTTTCTAATGCCTAAGATGTGAGGAATATAGGAAATTACGCTTTCTCCCGGGAAATCCCACTTAATCA
Source organism: bacterium (assembly GCA_027021085.1). GTDB lineage: Bacteria > CAIJMQ01 > CAIJMQ01 > JAADFP01 > JAADFP01 > JAADFP01. The sequence goes on along the minus strand of JALUVB010000162.1, from coordinate 5,221 downwards.
CCTCCGAAGAAAGCTCAGTCATATCCATTTATACCAGATTGCATCGGGATAAATCAATGAATACCCGCAGACAGCCCCCTGCTCTGCAATGCAACTATCGGGATAAATCACCCCCTCCACTTTAAGCCTTCCTCCAGCATAATAAGAAAATTTTCCACCGGAACATAGTTAGCAATGGAATTGCCCGAGCCCAGAGCATATCCTCCTTCCGGCATACAATCAGATAGTATCTTTCTCACATACTCTCTTAAGTCTTCCTCTTTCAACCGGGTCAACTTATCCACATCCACTCCGCCTAAAACAGCCACTCTCTTGCCGTACTTCTTTTTAAATTCGGCTACAGGCATAATCTCATCTTCTGGTTTGGTAATATTTTCCGTAAATACTTGCCAGTGTAGGAACGAGGATTCTTCGCCACATCCTCTGGTGCACCCTCAGCCACAATCCATCCTCCTTCCTCTCCCCCTTCAGGCCCCAGGTCTATTATGTAATCGGCATTTTTTATCACTTCCAGGTTATGTTCAATCACAAGCACGGTATTTCCCTTATCCACCAGGCGGTTCAGCACCTGGAGGAGTTTCTCCACATCCGCAAAGTGAAGGCCTGTAGTGGGCTCATCCAGGATATAAAGTGTCCTGCCAGTAGCTACCTTACTGAGTTCCCTGGCCAGTTTTACTCTCTGTGCCTCTCCCCCAGATAACGTGGTGGCGGGTTGCCCCAGTTTTATATAACCTAAACCCACATCATAAAGGGTGGCAAGTTTTCTTTTAAGCAGAGGGACATGGCGGAAAAAGCTTAAAGCCTCCTCCACGCTCATTTCCAGCACATCTGCTATATTTTTTCCCTTGTACTTTACTTCCAGGGTCTCTTTATTATAGCGCTTACCCTTGCAGGCATCGCAGGTGACGTACACATCGGGCAGAAAATGCATCTCTATTTTGAGCATCCCTTCCCCTCCGCAGGTTTCGCACCTTCCTCCCTTGACATTAAAGGAGAATCTTCCCGGAGTGTAGCCTCTTATCTTTGCCTCGGGAGTCTGGGAAAATAATTTACGTATGGGAGTGAAGGTATCAGAATAGGTAGCAGGATTAGAGCGCGGGGTTCTTCCTATGGGTTCCTGCGTAATATGAATAACTTTGTCAACATGTTCAACTCCTTTAATCTCCGAAAAATTACCCGGTTCCTCCCGGGAAGTGTATATGATTTTTGCCAGTGCCCGGTAAATAATTTCTTCCACCAGGGTACTCTTTCCCGAACCACTGACACCGGTAACGCAGATGAAAAGACCCAAAGGCAGCTTCACATGGATGTTTTTCAGGTTATGTTCCCTGGCTCCTACAATCTCAAGAAATTTACCCTGGCCTGTCCTTCTACTCACCGGCACGGGAATCTTCAACTCTCCCTTAAGATATTTCCCGGTAAGAGAGTCGGGGGCATTCATAATCTCCTCTAAGCTCCCTGCTGCCACCACATTCCCGCCATGTTCTCCAGCTCCGGGGCCCAGGTCAACTATAAAATCAGCACTTCTTATCGTATTTTCATCGTGCTCTACCAGGATTACCGTGTTGCCTATGTCTCTTAAGTTCTTCAGTGTCTCCAGCAACCTGAGATTATCCCTCTGGTGTAAACCGATGGTAGGCTCATCCAAGATATAAAGCACCCCTACAAGCTTTGAGCCAATCTGGGTAGCCAGGCGGATTCTTTCCGCCTCCCCCCCTGACAGGGTTTCAGCCTTCCTATCCAGCGTCAAGTAGTCAAGTCCAACATTTTTCAGGAAACTAAGCCGGGAAATTATTTCTTTTACCACCTGGCCAGCAATCCTGGTTTCCTTCTCGTTGAGGGTAAGTTCCTGGAAAAACTTAAGGGAGTTCTTAACCGACATCTCCGTTATCTCAGCAATATTTTTCCCGCCCACTCTAACCGCAAGGCTCTCCTTTTTCAGCCGCCTGCCCGAACACTCGGGGCAAACTCCCATCCTTATGTAGCGCTTAAATATCTCTTCTCTTACGAAGTTTGAATCCGTCTCCTTGTACCTTCTCTCTAAATTTTTTACTACCCCCTCAAAAGTATCCCGGTAGCGGTGAATATGCCCGCTTCTTTCCACCTCGAACTCTATCTCTTCTTCGCTACCGTAGAGGATGACATTTTTTATCTCTTCCGGCAACTCTTTGAAAGGAACGGCGAGAGAAAAATTATAATGGCGTGATATAGATTTCAGGATACTTCTGAAGTAACGAGCAGTTGACCACTTCCAGCGATGCCTTCGGGTAGTGATAGGATTATTCCAGGGTTCAACCGCACCTTCCTCCAGTGAGAGATTTTCATCGGGAATTACCAGGCGCGGGTCAACTTCCATCTTTTCCCCCAGTCCACTGCACAGTGAGCAGGCACCATAGGGAGAGTTAAAGGAAAACATGCGGGGAGTAAGCTCACTGTAAGAAATGCCACAGACAGGGCAGGCTAATTTTTCTGAAAACACTTTCTCCTCTTCTCCCTTCTCTCCCTTCAGCAAAACCTTTACCAGCCCGCGGGAAATCTTCAGGGCCAGCTCTACTGCCTCGGTTATTCTTGACCTCTCCTTCTCTTCAATCTTTACCCTATCCACCACCACATCAATATCATGGCGTTTGTATCTGGCTAATTCTATTTCCTCCTCCAGGTCATACATTGCCCCATCAATTCTTACCCGTACAAATCCCTCCCTCCTAATCTCCTCCAGCAGTTTCTGGTACTCACCTTTTCTTCCCCGCACCACGGGAGCAAGAATTTGCATCCTCTCTCCGGCAGGAAGAGAGAGAATCAAATCCACTATTTGTTCCGCAGATTGTTTCTCGATTCTCTTTCCGCACCGGAAGCAATAAACTTTCCCCACACTGGCAAAAAGAATTCTTAAATAGTCATATATTTCAGTAACCGTCCCCACCGTGGAGCGTGGATTACGGGGAGGAGCTTTTTGCTCAATAGCAATAGCAGGAGAGAGACCTTCGAGATAATCCACCTCCGGCTTCTCCATCTGCTCCAGGAACTGCCGCGCATAGGCTGATAGGCTCTCCACATATCTTCTCTGTCCCTCTGCATAGATAGTATCAAAAGCAAGGGAGGACTTGCCGGAACCGGAAAGTCCGGTTATCACCACCAGCTTATTACGGGGTATATCCAGGTTTATATCTTTAAGATTATGTTCCCTGGCTCCGCGGATAACGATTTTTTCCATATTTGTAATAAAACTTTTATCCCAGAATCTTTAATATTTTCGCGGTGCTACCCCGCAGATTGAAAGCATCCACGTATCTCATAATAGCCTTCTTAACTGCTGAGACAACATAACCTTCCGGCTCATTCACAATTGCATGCTTCTTTAAATTAGAGTATAACCTGAGAATAGCTTCCCTGACTTTCCCATCATAGTAAACATAATGACCTGCTGTAAGAGTTACTGCCCTTAACTCGGCCGGCATACTCCTCAATTCATCTGCACTCCATTTCTCAGCTTCTCTCAGCCATTTCTTAAAAGGTGCTTTCTGCAAAACAGCATTGCTCATGATATTATACAAATTAGAACTACCTTTACCCAGACTTTTCTCTTCCAAATCTGCCAGCTCCAGCAGAGCCCCTGTCTGGGCAGCAGCAAAATCCGGGCCGACATTCGCACAGGTAATCCCGTACACCGGATGTAGCGAGAGTATTGGGGTGCTCAGATAGTCTGCGTTATGCTCCTTAAAGCCCATCCTGTATTCTTTTGCCACGCGGGGAAGAGAGCTGGCAGCAGTGTAGTCAAAACCCCCCACGTTCTCCAGCATTTTAACCTTGGCACCGGTCTTCCCTACCACAAAAGCCAGGTCAGGCAATCTCCTTCTCCTGAATTCCGCCAGCATCTTATCAATTGACTCTCTGAAACGAGCAGCTGAAACACCTGCACCCGCACTTTCCTCTGTACCTATCTCATAACTCAAGGACGGTTTACCCAAACGCACCCTTTCTTCTTCCGCAAACTCTACCAGGTCCGCTGTCAACCTTATAACTTCCTCCTCATCTATCCTTACGTGGGGAGGAGGCTCAAACGAACAATCAACATGAATTCCTGCATAACCAGCACTTATACAGGCAGTCAGGGTGCGCTTAACCGACTCTATGGCCTCTTCCTTAGCCAGCGATTTCTCCCGTTCCTTGTACCAGGGGCCACAATGGTCCACGCTTACAAAGCGAAGATAGGGACGTTTTAACCCCAGGGTTACCCGGCAAAACTCTTCCATGCTTTCTATCTTTCCCAGAAAACTTTCCTGGTCTAACCCCATCACATATCCCCCTCCCTTATCCTCGCTTACCTGATTCCTGCTGGCTACAAAGAGCAGGGGAAAACCATACTGCATCGCCAATTCAATGGGAGCTTTTATCAACTCCTCGGACATGGGACAGATGCCCAAATGCGTCATCCTCTCTCCCTTTTCGTATAGCCTGTAGGTTCCCTCTACAAGCTCATTAAGTGATATATCTTTGCTCAGTGCCATAACATCCTCCTAATTATAGGTATACAGAAAATAAGAAGCTGCACGGGATGCCGGTTCCCCCATACCTTCGGGGCAAACCCGTAATTTTCTTAACCGTCGAGACAAATTGCCTCATAAATCAGCCAAGATTGGCAAGCGGTAAGTTAATGGTGCTACCAAATGATGCTGCCAATTAACAGAATACCAGAATATCAGAAAAACTCGCTCCCTGTCAATAATAGGGAGTAAATGAGCCCAAGGATATTATACAGATTTGACATCAAATATATAAAAAGAACCGAAAATAAGATAGCAACAAAAACAGGGAAGAAAACACAAGATATTTGCTTTAATTTATTCTATTACTTAACCCCTTGTGCAACTTTTAAGTAATGTTGACTGTCCAGAAAATGCCCTGCCCCCTCCCGCCCCCGATTTATATCGGGGGGGGGTGACTCGTTCACAACCGTATTCCCGGTAAAGCCAGGCAGGCGCAGCCTCCAGCATGAACCTGAAACTTAGATGCAATTTGTGCTTCTCTGCCAGGACAAATAGTCGGACTTATTGCAAAAGATAGAGCCGGAAATTCTTTGCGGGTATCCTTGCTCCCCTGATTATACCTCCGGAAAAATTGACACTATTTTCAGGATAAAGCATACTGACGCTTGCAATCCTCTTCATACCTAACTTTTCAGCATCAATCTTAAGGTCAATTACCTTGTCCTTCACATCAA
>JALUVB010000161.1 GCA_027021085.1 bacterium | reverse complement strand
AACCAGGAGGTTATCAACCTGGTGGGCAAGACTTCCCTGAGAGAAATGATGGCAATAATTGCACTTTCTTCCCTTGTAGTCTGCAATGATTCAGGCGCCCTACATATTGCCTCGGCTCTGGGGATACCCGTGCTGGGGATATATGGCCCCACCCCTGTAGAGAAAACAAAGCCCTGGTATGGGAAGGTCAGGATAATCCATAAAAAAGTGGCGTGTTCTCCCTGCATGTATCGAGAATGTCCCCGGGACCACCGCTGCATGGAATCAATTACCCCGGAAGAGGTTGTTGATGCAGTAAAGAAAATGATAGAATGGTAGATAGGTGGGTGATAGATTGAAAGAATACAGAAGAGAAAATCATGCTTACTCTGTATTCTGTTTTTGAATAAGTTAGATATGATTGTCGTAACTGGAGGAGCCGGCTTCATCGGCAGCGCACTGGTGTGGGGGCTTAACCAGAGGGGAAGAGAAGATATCCTGGTAGTGGACACCCTGGAAGAGGAGACAAAGAGTGCACAGGAGAAAAACCTGGCCAACCTGCAGTTCCGCGACCTGATGGATAAAGATACCTTTATGGACAGGCTGGAGACCTGGGGCTCCTGGACATTTGATGGCATTTTACACATGGGAGCAATAAGCTCTACCACTGAACAAAATGTAAGACTTCTTCTAAAAAATAATTACGAGTATACTAAACTCCTTACCACCTGGTGTCTCAGGAACAATACCCGTCTCCTCTATGCTTCTACTGCTGCCACTTACGGAGACGGAAAGCAGGGATTTTCAGACGACCATTCCCTGCTCCCTGCTTTAAAACCGCTAAACAGATACGGTTACTCCAAGCATCTCTTTGACTTATGGGCACTGTATTCCGGTGTCCTAGAAAGAATCGTAGGGTTGAAATATTTTAATGTCTTCGGCCCCAACGAGTACCATAAGCAGGAGATGAGAAGTGTGGTACACAAGGCATTTGAACAAATAAATAAAGAGGGGAAAGTAAGACTCTTTAAATCATATCAGCCTGAATTCGGAGACGGGGAACAGATGAGAGATTTTATTTATATTAAAGACGTGGTAGATATCACCCTCTTTATCTACGATAAAAAAGATGCCCACGGGATTTTTAACGTGGGAACAGGGAAAGCTCGCAGTTTCCTGGACTTGGCAATGGCAATTTTCCAGGCGGTTAAGAAAGAACCAGAGATAGAATTCATAGAAATGCCGGATTCCATTAAAGAGAAATACCAGTACTTTACCCAGGCAGAAATAGAAAAATTGAGGAAATTAGGATACAGCAAGTCCATGTATTCCCTGGAAGAAGGGGTAAGAGAATACGTGCAGGACTACCTGCTGGGTGAAAACAAGTATCTGGATGGGACACTACCAGAGAAAGATAGGCAGAATAAAACCTGAGCAGACAAAAATTGAAGATAGGTATAACTCTTCCCCGCGCTGTAGAAAACGCTATTTTTACCGATATAATCACTCACTCTCCCCATGTAGAGGTAGAAGCCGCCTGGTTCCTGGATAGAGAAGGAAGAGAAAAAATTGAGCCTTTGCTGGCAAACAACAAAATTGTTTCTGTGCACCTGCCCCTGGGGGAAAGCGCTGATATTTCTTCTCCCGCCACAAAAAAGAAAGCAACGGATACAATTAAAAAAATCCTGGATAGACTCCCGGATAAAAAACTTAAGCTAATCCTGCACCCGGGTGATACCTTGAAAAAAGGAGAGAGAGAAGAAGAAAGAGCATCTCTATCCCTTTCCAGCATCCGGGAAATTATTTCTCTTCTTTCAGGCACTCCCTGGGAAATATCCCTGGAGAATATGCCCCCGGGTTACGTGGGAAGCTCACCGAATTTCTTAAGGTTTTTATTCAAAGAATTGGACAGCAAGAAAATTGGCATGTGCCTTGACACGGGTCATGGCAACCTCTCAGGAACCCTTTTCCAGCTTATAGAAGCCTTTGCGGATAAAATCGTCACTTTTCATCTGCATGACAACGACAGGCTGGGAGACAAACATCTGCAGATGCCTTACGGGACAATAGACTGGGAAAGGATTATTCCCCATACTACGAGCAAGAATATTATTCTGGAATCTCCCCCCTGGGGCAAAGCAAGTATTTCCTGGATGCTGAAAGAAGCGGTTGCCCTGCTGGAAGGAAGAATGGCAAAACAGGAAGGATATTACCTTTGCTGTCCGCATTGTAAACACTTCCTGATTGAAGAAGAGGGGAAAAGAACCTGCTATTGTGCAGCCAGGCAGGGCAACATGCCAACCGGAACAGCTATTAAGACGGGAAACGGTCTGGGGAAACCTCGTTTGAAGTGAGATTAAAGGGAACAGGGATTTACCGGATAAGAGAATGGTGGTACTTTCTCGGCTTGCCTATTCTCGGCTTCCTGGCCGGCAAGGGAGAAGTAAAAAACTTACTTGCAATTCTGGCTCTCTCCTTCTTCCTAGGCTGTTATTCTTTTTCCCTGAACGAGATATTTGACAAGAGACTAAGCCGAAGGGCTTTTGCTTACCCTCTTTCTTCCCTTTTTCTTCTGATACTTCTCCTTTTTATCTTCCCCCTTACCAATCCCCAGAAGCTAATCATTATTATCCTGTCTATTTTTGCCAGTATTTACTCTCTCCCCTCACTCCATTTAAAATCCATTCCTTTTCTGGGAACTCTTACCAATTCCTTTGGCTTTCCCCTGCTTATAGTCCTGGGGGCCAGGCAAATAAACAGGGACATATTCCTTCTTTACTTCCTGTATTTTTCCCTGATGCTGCTGGCCCAGTTAATACACGAGTTCGCCCACCTCACAGAAGACAAAAAAGAGGGAATAACCACTGCCATGCTGATGGGTAAGAAAAGGGAACGCCTTTTGTGGTTTTTTCTCTTTCCCGCCCTTCTCATTTCCCCTTTTATAAGTATCGTGCTATTCCTGCTTATTCTTCCAATGTGTGTCCACGTTGTGTATCTGCTTTCTAAAAAACCTGATTTTTCCAACTTAAGAAAAGTTTACCGCTGGGAAAACCTGGCAATCGGTATATATCTACTTCTGCATTATTCCCTACCCGGCTGGTAGTTTCCTCTCACCCTGCCTACATCCTGTATCTGGGGAGAGTTGTTAGTTGCGAGTTGCCAGTTCCGCCTATTACCCCGCCTTTTTAAAACCCCAAAATCCAAGGCAATCTTGAGGAAACCATGAGACTTGCTCCCGGGAAACCAGGAAACCAAGATACCAGGGAATCAACTCCCTGCCCACTGCTTATTATTGTCTTGTCTCTTTCTCTTTCCAGTCTATAGTCTAAGGTCTATAGTCTAAAGTCTACTAAGAGTTGTGAGTCCCTCCCGATGTCCATCGGGATGAGTTGCCAGTTCCCTGTCCCGGCGCATGCCGGGGCGCCTATGCCTCCATGTTAGACTATAGACATCAGACTTTAGACAT
>JALUVB010000160.1 GCA_027021085.1 bacterium | reverse complement strand
TGCACGTTAAAGCAGGCAGAATTCAGCGAAGCATGGGCAAATTCCGCAGAGACTCCTATGTCGCTTACCAGGTAGGGGTTGCTTCTGCCCAGAAGAGCTTTATTCAACTCCAGGATCCTGAGGCTCTTTTCCATAACATGCAAAGGCACCTGCGTAGCTCTCAGTATTGCTTTGCCTATGGCTTGTTTCCTCTCTTCCTTTTCCCCGGCAGTATTTTTAGGAAGACTCCTGGCCTGCACATAGGATTGGTAAGCCTTTACATCTTCGTCTGCCAGTCGCAGCAAGGCATATTTTATTTCCTCTGCCTCCCGGAGAACATCCCTTGCCTCTTCTTCAAACTCGCGATACTTCTCTTTTCCCACGGTAAAATTTGCCACCATGCAGACAAGCGAGGCAGCCAGCGCTCCCACTAATGCAGCAGCGCTCCCACCCCCGGGAGCAGGTTTTCCAGAAGCAAGGTCTTCCAGGTAAGGTCTGAGTAATTCAGCGTATTCCATCCGTTTCTTATACGGCGAAATAGTTTTTGAACCAGGCAAACGTCCTCTCCAGCCCTTCCCTGAAGGAAACCAGGGGCTTGTACCCCAGCAGAGAAGATACCTTTGCAATATCCGCCATGGTATAGGGAGGATCTCCCGGCCGCGGAGGAGTAAACACTGGCTTCACCTCTCTTCCGGCTATCCGGGAAAGGTCATCCACCAGTTGCAGAATGGAGATTGTTTTTCCTTCACCGGTATTGAAAACTTCTCCATCTACACCTTCCCGCAGCAAGGCCAGAAGGTTCACCTGGACAACATTATCAATATAAGTAAAATCACGCGACTGCTTCCCATCCCCGTTGATAGGGGGAGGCTCCTTGTCCAGGATACATTTGATGAACTTGGGAATTACCACCGCATATTGAGACTCCAGGGACTGGCGTGGACCAAACACGTTGAAGTATCTAAGCGAAACCGTGGACAAACCGTAGGTCTTGCTGAACATCTTGCAGTAAAATTCCCCTGCCAGCTTGGAGGTAGCATAGGGAGTCAAGGGAGAAGGAAAATGCTCTTCCTTCTGGGGAAGCTGGAGATTGTCACCGTAAACCGAGGAAGAAGAAGCATAAACCACCCTTTTTACTCCCTTTTCCTGCGCCGCGATAAGCACGTTAATTGTGCCCTCTACATTGACCCTGGTATAGGAGAGCGGCAACCCCACTGATTTGGGGGCAGACCTCAGGGCTGCCTGGTGGGAGACATAGTCCACTCCTTCCATTACTTTGTAAACTATGGAGAGATCGGTTATATCTCCCTCTATTAGTTCCACTCTGTCCCTGAATCCTTCTATGTTTTCCAGCTTTCCGGCAAAGAAATTATCCAGGATTTTCACCTTTGCCCCGATACTCACTAACTTCTCGGCAATATGTGAACCGATAAACCCCGCGCCTCCTGTTACCAGGACATTTTTCCCTTTAAGTTTATCAAATACTTCCATTAGCAAACTCCTTTTTTTAAACCCCGATTAATTTTAAGGCTTCCAGGCGTGTTTTCTCGTTTTCTCTAAATATTCCCCTTACCACGGAAGTTCTCACCTTGCTGCCCGGTTTTTTTACCCCCCGCATGGTCATACAGAGATGCTCGGCCTCTATAACTACAATCACCCCTTTAGGACGAATGGATTTTTCCACTGCCTCTGCTATCTGGGTGGTTAACCTCTCCTGTACCTGCAATCTTTTAGAAAATGCCTCTACCACTCTTACCATCTTGCTTATTCCCGTTATCCTGTTATCCTGCGGGATATATCCTACATTAGCCCGGCCGTGAAAGGGGAGAAGGTGATGCTCGCAAACAGAGTAAAACGGGATATCTTTAACCAAGACTATCTCGTCAAAATTTTCCCCCTTCAGGACTTTCAGTAATTTACCGGCATTTTCCTTATAACCGGAAAGTATCTCTTCGTACATGCGTGCCACTCTATCCGGTGTCTCTTTTAATCCTTCTCTGTCCGGGTCTTCACCTAAGGCAGAGAGCAACTCCCTGATAATTTTTTTTATTTTTTCTTTGTCCATTTATGTTTCTCCCATTAACTTATCCTGACTTCTATATTATACACAAATTTACCTGGCGGATTTGGGGGATGCAATAATCATGAAAAAGGAGATGGCATCTCAGCTCTGCTATACCCCTGAAATCACTCCCCGTATTGCAATCTCGTCCCCAGAAATTCAGGTAAGCCTGCCTTCCATATCTTCTCCTGGGCACGGGAAATATCGTACTCCTGGCGAATATACTCTATTCTTCCCTTTTCTGTATCGTAAATAACCCCGCAGGCACGGGAGTCATTGTCTCTCGGCTGTCCCACGCTTCCCACATTTACCAGGTATTTATGTTTTTCTTGCAGTTCAATAATTTCCTCTTTGCCAAAAGTAATATGTTTATTTTCCACAAAGTAAATAGGCATATGGGTATGCCCACAGAAACAAACCGGGCTTTTCATCATTTCTATGTTCCGATGCGCTTCGTAAGTGGAATATATGTAACGCCATTCCTCCGGCATTTCCAGTGTAGCATGCACCAGGGTAAAATCTTCTCTCTCCACTACCAGAGGAAGTTTTTCCAGGAATCCCAACTGAGTATCTGTAAGCACCTCCCTGGTCCATTCCACTGCTTTAACGGCAGAATTGTTGAAATATTCCAGGGGAGTTAATCCCAATACTCCCCAGTCATGATTTCCCGCCACTCCTTCACCCGGCAAATTGCTCACTATCTCTATGCACTCCCCGGGGTCTGCACCATACCCCACAATATCGCCCAGGAAGAGGTATTTATCCACGCCTTCCCTGCGCATGAACTTGAGCATAGTTTCCAGAGCCTCTAAGTTGCCATGAATATCAGAGATAACCCCGTATCTCATGCGCAAATTCCTCCATTGCTTCTTTTAATTCTTCTTTCGTTATCTGGGAAGCACCTAATTTACCTACTACTCTCCCTGCTGCCAGGTTGCTTAGAATAACTGCTTCTCTAAGAGAGGCTCCTACGGATAGGGCAAGTCCTATCACTCCCACCACGGTGTCACCTGCCCCCGTAACATCAAAAACCTCCCGGGCTAAGGCGGGAATGCTAAAGGATGTATTATTTTCGTAGAGAAACATCCCCTTTTCGCCTAAGGTAATCAGGACATTTTCTGCCTTTATTTTATCTTGCAATCCTTCTGCCAGTTTTAATGGATCTTTTTCCTCTTTCTTCAATATATTCATTGCCTCTTTCAAGTTAGGGGTCAGCAGATAAAACCCCTGGTAAAGATACGCATGTTTTACCTGGGGGTCTATTAAAATCCGCATCTCCGGCATCTCTTTTCTCAGAAGAGTAAGAAGATGCGGGGTTACACAGCCCTTGGAGTAGTCAGAAACAATAAGTACGGAATGGGCATCAATATTTTCCTTAATCCTCTCCAGTAACCTATCAATCAGCTTCTTATCTACAGGCTTCCTGGACTCCCTGTCCATCCTTACCATTTGCTGGTGATGAGCAATAAGCCTGGTTTTAAGCGTGGTGCAATGTGCAGAATCGGTAAGTATCCCCCGGGGAGAAATCTCCCAGGTGTTGAGAAGATTTATTACCTCCTCCCCTTCTCTGTCCCCGCCTATTACCCCCGATAAAAATACATCTCCCCCCAGGCTCTTAATGTTTGCCGCCACATTCGCTGCGCCTCCTAACCTCAGCTCCTCTTTCTCCACTTCCAGCACAGGGACAGGTGCCTCGGGCGAGATTCTTTCCACCCTGCCCTTCACGTACTTATCCAGAATAATATCTCCCAATACCACCACTTTACCCCGGCAGAGCTTATTGATAATCTCTGTCAATCTATCCTGCAGCATGGGCATATTCATAGCCTGCCTTTAAAGCACGCTGGTTGGAAGTAATAAGTTCTTCCTTCCCGGCCAACAGATTAGGCAGGGAGGAAACAAGGCTTTCCAGCTTCACTATCCCCGTATAAAAAGAAGTAGCTCCCAGCATCACCATATTGGTGAAGAGAGAGGAGCCCAGCTTCTCCGCCAGCTCGTTACCCGGCACGTAATAAACCCGCACATCTTTTCTTTCTACTTTTCTTTCCACCAGGTCCGAATTCACCACAATTCTCCCTCCGCTTAAAACTCTTTTCTCGAATCTATCCAGGGATTGACGATTCAATACCACCAGCAAACTTGGTTTTTCAACTATGGGAGAAGCTATCTCTTCCCGGGAAACAATTACATGACAATGTGCAGTTCCTCCCCTCATTTCCGCCCCGTAGGAAGGAATACAGGTAACCTTGTTATCTTCTATTAAGCTTGCCCAGGTTAAAAGTTTGCCGGCAAAAAGAATGCCCTGTCCTCCAAAACCTGCAATGATAATTTCTTCTTTCATCCCTTGAATTCTCCCAGGGGAAAAACCTCGGCCAAATTCTCCTCCACCCAACGCACTGCCTCAAACGGCTCCATTCTCAGGTTAACAGGGCAGGGCGAAAGAACCTCTACCAGGGAAAGCCCCTTGTTTTCCACCTGGTTAAGAAAAGCTTTCCTTATAAAAACCTTTACTCTGCGAATATTTTTAGGTTGTGTAACCGCTCCCCTGGCCACGTAGGTTACTCCGGGAAACAACTTCAAGACCTCCACCACATTCCAGGGATAACCCTCCCTCTCTGCACATCTTCCCTTGGGCGTAGTGGCTGTTTTTTCTCCTATGAGGGTAGTAGGCGCCATTTGCCCCCCGGTCATGCCGTACAAGCTATTGTTTACAAAGATAACCGTAAGCTTTTCTCCCCGCAACCCGGCATGGATAATCTCTCCTGTTCCTATAGCAGCTAAATCTCCGTCTCCCTGGTAGGTAAACACAATCCGGTCAGGCAAAACTCTTTTAATCCCGGTAGCCACAGCAGGAGGACGTCCGTGAGGCGCCTCCATGACATCAAAATTGAAGTAATCATAAGCCAGGACCGCACAACCCACAGGTGCAATCCCTATTGTTTTTTCCCTTATTCCCAGCTCATCTATTACCTCCGCAATGATTCTGTGGATAATTCCGTGGCCACAACCGGAACAGTAGTGGGTGGGAACATCCCGCAATGATTCCGGTCTCTTGTATAAAGGCTTCATCTCAATCACTTACTCGCATTAAATTTTCCTGACTCAAAACTCACTATACTCCGCTCCCCAGCCTCTTCATAATCTCTTCCTTCTCCGGCAGGGATCCTCCCATCCTCCCGTAGAACTCCACCTTATTCTTGTCGTCCACGGCAAGTAAAACATCTTCCAACATCTGACCACTGCTCATCTCTACCACCAGGATTTTCTCACATCCTTTCCCTATTTTTTGCAAAGCCTGATAAGGAAAGGGAAAAAGAGTGATAGGGCGGAAAACACCCCATTTCTTCCCTGCTCTCCTGCCAATCCTCACCACTTCCTTGCATATACGGGCAGAGGTGCCATAAGCAACCAGGATTTTTTCCGCATCTTCAACCTCGCTTCCCTCCCATAAGATTTCTTCCTCCATCCGGCGAAATTTATCCTGCAGGTGCAGGTTAAATCCTTCCAGGTCTTCCGAGGGAAGATAGAGACTCTTCAGCAAGCGCGGCTCTCTTGCCTTTGCTCCGTCAAGTATCCAGCCCTGGTTTTGAGGTGGTAACTCAGCCTTCTTTATCTCCAGTGGTTCCATTATTTGCCCCAGGTACCCATCCGCCAGCACCATTACCGGATTGCGGTACTTCTGGGAAAGGCGAAAAGCTTCCTGGGTAAAATTAAACATCTCCTGCACATTAGAAGGAGCAAAAACCATCATGTGATAATCTCCGTGTCCCCCTCCTTTCGTCGCCTGCAAATAATCTCCCTGACTGCCTGCAATATTTCCCAGCCCCGGGCCGCCCCGCATGACATTAACAACCACTACCGGCACCTCCATGCCTGCCATATAAGAGATTGCTTCCTGCATGAGACTTATCCCGGGAGAGGAAGAGGTGGTCATGGCCAGGGCCCCTGCCGAAGAAGCCCCCATTATCATGTTTATGGCCGCCAACTCACTCTCTGCCTGGACAAATACTCCCCCCACCTCCGGAAGCCTCCTGGCCATGTAGGCAGTCAGTTCATTCTGAGGAGTAATGGGATAGCCGGCATAAAACCGGCAGCCTGCCAGAACTGCCCCCTCTCCCACTGCTTCATTGCCGCTCAGAAGAACTTTACGGGAGGGCATAAACGCTTACTCCTTTCTGGTCGTATATTTTTTCACAGGAAGCAAGAAAATTCCGGAATTTCTCCAGGTCTTTCTCTTTCCAGGCAAAGGGACGGTAGGTCTCTTCCACCCGTTTGAATTCCGAGACATTAAACAAGATATGAGTAACCCCCCATTCTTTCAACTTCGCCTCTACCTGCTGCGGAGTAGAAGACTCCCTGATTAAATCGGCAAATGGATTCTTGTCCAGTGGGCTGTATGAGATGTAGGGGATATCACAGTAATAGGTCTGATTATCTGCCACAAAGAGAATGCGGGAATTTGCCGGGAGGTTCTTGTTGATAAATTCATTTGCCGGGTAGAAATAGAGCTTTTCTCTTAAATATTCATCTCTGCCAGTGAGGCGTAGAGAAACCTTCCCGAAATCGTAGTAATTAAAATAAGCCATGTCTTTAAACCAGTTTAAGCTAAGAGAAAATATTACTACACTTTGCAGAAAAATTAAAGTGAGGCGTGTGAATTTTATCCTGTTCAATAAAATTCCCATGAGAAGGGCAAGAAAGGGAAACAAAGGAAAGGCAAAGCGTGTCCCCCGGTAAGTGAAAAAGTAAAGAATTAAAAGCAAATAGAGAGCATAAAAAGAAAGGAAGCGGTACTTTTTAGCCAGGGGGAAGAAGAGCAGGGGAATAAGAAGCAGGAAATGAAATCCGAAACGGGAATCCGCCAGCAGGTGGTAGGTATAAGAAAAAAAACCTGTCAGCGAAGCAGAAGAAGCACGGTGAGCAGAGAGAAATTTCTGGTAAAGGAGAAGGGAAAAATTCTTCCCGCCCAGGAGGGGATAAAAGAGGGGGAAGAGCGGATTCCCGGTAAAATGGATATTTTTTATCATCCAGGGGGCGAAGGTAAGCAAGGCGACAACCAGATATACAAGTGCAGGCTTCCATCCCTTTTCCTCCTTATTGAAAAACAGGATATACAGGAACAGGAAAGGAAGGGTAAAAAGTATGCCCGTATACTTCGTGCCCATGGCCAGCCCGGAGAATACACCGGATAGAATTACTCCCTGCCTGTTAGAGAAAGTAGAGAGCGCATAAAAGGCAAGGAAAACGAATAATGCAAGTGCCAAATCATTGTAGGCAAGTGTGCCCAGCTGGAGAAAAAGGGGAATAGAGAAATACAGAAAAGCAGCCCACAAGCCTCCCTTCTTCCCTCCCTCCCGCCTAGCCCAGGAATATACAGCCATTCCCAGCACCACCCCCATTAAAAGATGCAAACCTTTTACTATGTAGTCATCAAAAATCCTCAGGGCAAGCAGGTAGAGCATCTCCATGTTGAAGGGAAAATCAGAGTAAAGGTGATAGGGAAGATAGGTAATTTTCCCCTGCATAATATAAAACTTGGGAATGGCAAGGTGGTAGGCTAATGCATCGTAGCTCAGGGGCGGGGTAAAAATACCCAGGAAGGCGAGGTAGAGAAAAGGAGAAAGAATGAGAAGGGGCGGATAACAATGGAAGTCTTTTCTGCTTTTCCATAAAAGAAAGAGGCCGTAAAGAGAGAAAGGAATAAGGAACAAAAGATAGACTTCTTTTCTTATTATTCCCAGAAGCCCCAGAAAGAGAACAAAAATAGCCCAGGCACCCGCTCCCAGGGAAAAGGAGATAACGATTTCTTCCAAAAGAGAAGGAAACTTGCCCTGTTTCAAGATAAGCCTTCCTGTGCCATAAAAGGCAAGAAAGAGAAAAAAGAGTATGAAAAGATGCGAGAGCTGGTAGTAAAAAAGATAGAAAAGAAAAAACTCTTTATTTATCTGGCTTCTCAGGATAAAAGTAAATAAGAGCAGAAAAAGCAAAAAAATTAAAGGCAGCTTGAGTTCTTTATTCTCTTTCACTGTGTAACATTTTACCAGAAAAATAAGCCTCTGTAGAGGTTCTAAGATACTGGAAAAATTCTTCCTGCTCCTTTCCCCATGTTCACCGGGAGAAGTTGTCAGTTCTTAGTTGTGAGTTGTTAGTTCCACCTGTTCCCCCGCCTGTATCCTGGAAGAGTTGTCAGTCCCGACATACCCGCCTGCTCCCGATCCCGACTTTAGGTCGGGGAAGGCAGACAGGAAACCCATTCACTCTTCACTGTTCACTATTCACCCAGTCTATAGTCTAAGGTCTATGGTCTAAAGTCTATTATCTTTCTGAACTTATGCAGGGCTCCTTACTAACCTGAGCAGAAGTTTAAGAGGAGTAAGTGTTAAAATAGAAGATAAGTTATGCCTTTTCTTCATCCTTTGTATCTCCTGGGGCTGGTTTCTATTGTTTCGCCCCTGCTTATTCATTTCCTTGCCCGCAGAAGAGCCCGGGTAATCCCCTTTTCCAGCTTAAGGTTTCTCATCCCCTCTTCCACCCGGAGAACTTTCTTTCTGAGACTCAAAGAACTATTACTGCTGCTCATGCGCATACTTGCTCTTCTCCTTTTAACCTTAGGCATAGCACAGCCGGTGAGCAAAACTCTTTCTCCCAATATTCGTTCCGTGCTCATACTGGATAATTCTTATTCCATGCAAGCCAAACAAGGAGAACCCCGGGAAAAAGCCGGGGAAAAAGTGAAGGAATACCTTAAAAAAGGCGGGAGTTACTTTCTTTTGACCGGATACGGAAAAAATATTTACAAGAAGGACATAGAAAAAACCCTTTCTTCCCTGCCTGTTCTCTACGCCCCCTTGCCCCTGAACCAGCTCCTGGATAAGTCCGTAGAATTTCTGGGCAAATTTCCCCGGGGGAAAAAGCGAATAATAATCATTTCCGACATGCAAAAAATAAACTTCTCCGGGGTAAAAAGCTCCTATCCCCTCCCCATCGTTTTCGAAGAGGTGGACGGCAGAGGAGGCGAGAATGCAAGTATAGAGAATGCTGAGTTAAGCATCCGGGGGACAAAGGTTACCTTCGAGCTTACCTTACACAATTACTCCCCGCGCACGAAAGAGGGGAAAATACAGCTGCGCATAGGGGGTAAACTTCTCCGGGAAGAAAACATCCAGATACCTCCTGAATCCACTATTCCTCTCCTCTTTTCCGCCAACCTTGCTCCCGGACACTATGAAGGAACAATAAAACTCGTGACGGAAGACGACCTGAAAGAAGACAACCTGTGGTTCCTATCCTTTTCCACTTTTTCCCCGGTTAAAATACTCTGCCTGAACGGACGCCCCTCTCCGGTAAAATACACGGATAGTGCCTACTACCTTTCCCTGGCCCTCAATCCCGCCAAGGACAAAAACTTTTACCTTCAGCCGGTGGTGGCAGACAGAATCCCCGCGAATCTTTCCCCTTATCCCGTGGTCTTTCTCTTAGAATGGCAAAAGTTCACTCCCCGGGAAGCGGATATACTGGCAGATTATGTAAACAAGGGTGGGATACTCTGGATAGTGCCGGGCAAAAACACATCCCTTCCCGCTTATAACTCATCTCTTTCTTCTCTCCTGCCCGCAGACCTGATTTCCCCCCGGGAGGGCACCTACTACCTGAAAGACACCCCTGATTTCCCCCTCTTAAAAGAATTAAAAGAAAGGGTCACCTTCCGCCATATAATATCCGCAAAAGCAAAAAAAGACGCCCATATCCTTCTCTACTTCTCCGGCGGATACCCCGCACTCATAGAAAACAGACTGGGCAAGGGCAAGGTTTATCTCTTTACTTCCTCGCTTTCCCTCTCCAGCACTGACTTTCCCTTAACCCCCTATTACCTCCCCTTTATCTATACATCTCTTACCCGGGTACTTTCCCCTGCTCACTCCCTCAAGCCAATTTTCACCCACACCCGGGTAACCTTACCCTCTTCCCAAAAAATGTTTACCATCGTAGACCCGCGGGGGAAAACAATAAGGGCAAAAGGCTACTTTACTCCTCTTATACCGGGAATTTACCGCTTAAAAGGGATAAAGGGAGAAACATTTGCGGTAAACTCCAACCGGGCAGAATCCGACCTGCAAAAAATAAGCAGGGAAAAGGCAAAAAAAGAGATGGGCAATAGTGTTATATGGAGAGGCGAAGAAAAAAAAGAAGCTCTCCAGCCAGAGGGCTGGGGCAACCTTTTACTCTTGGCAGGGCTCTTTATCCTGGGGATGGAAAGTATCCTCTCCAATTCCTTCCTACCCTCGGAAAAAGCAAAGAGGCAGTTTTTTCTCAGACAGGGGAAGAAATGAAAAGATATAAAATTATAATCTACGGTATAATTATGGCAGGATGGCTATTCACCCTCAGTGGCTGTGTCACTGTACCCAGGGGTAGAATAAAGGTGAAAGGAGAAATAGGAAAAAGTTACCGGGTAGGCGTGGAAGTGGAAACAAAAATACCGGGTAGAGAGAAAAAGTAAACAACTTATGGAATGGAATCTTACCATAACCGGGAATACCCCTCTTAATCCCTCCCACTTTCTCCTGGAACTACAGGTTCCCTCCTCATTCCCTCCCCCCCGTCCCGGGCAATTTGTTCACATTCGGATAGGAGAGCCGCCCTGTTTTCTCCTGCGGCGTCCCTTCTCTATTTTCTCCTTTCAAAGCAAAAAAAGAAGAATTGAAGTATTTTACAGAATAGTGGGAAGAGGGACCAAAGCCCTCTCACAAAAAAAGAAGGAAGAGAAAATCAACCTGCTGGGCCCCTTAGGCACTCCTTTTAACTGGGATACCGGTACCGTCCCCCTGCTTGTAGGAGGAGGGAGAGGAATAGCTCCTCTCCACTTTCTGTACCAGGAGATGAAAAAAACCGGCATAGAACCCTACGTTTTATTCGGTTTTAAAAACGCCGAGGATACAGTTTTCCGGGAGAGATTCTCCCCGGAAAAGTTTTTACTATCCACAGAAGACGGAAGCGCAGGAGAAAAGGGAAAAGTAACTGATGTGCTTAAAAAACACATCCCTTATTTCCAGGGAAAAATAAACAAAATATTCTCTTGCGGTGCCAAGGAGATGCTGCAGGAAATACACTTAATCGCAAAGAAGGAAAAATTTGCCTGCGAGGTATCTTTCGAACAGTTCATGGGATGCGGGATAGGAATCTGCCAGGGATGCGTGGTAAAAACAAAACAGGGCTATAAGAGAATCTGCCGGGAAGGCCCGGTATTTAACGCGGATGAGATAGCATGGGAATAAACTTAAGCGTAAACTTTTTGGGCAAGAAATTAACCACTCCTGTAATACTTGCTTCCGGAGTATCCGGATACTCCGATGAACTTATACCCTTTCTGGACCCTAACTCTGTGGGAGCCATAACCACAAAAACCATCACCCTGCAGCCCCGGGAAGGGAACCCTCCTCCCCGCATAATCGAGGTGCCCGGCGGGATTATAAACTCTATCGGTCTGGCAAATATGGGCGTTGCAGCCTTTATAAAGGAGAAACTTGCCTCTCTCCTGAAACTTCCCATGAAAAAGATAGTAAGCATAGGAGGAGCTAAAGAAGAAGAATTTCCTCTCCTTGCCCGGATGCTTTCCGAATTCAGAGGAATAGACTTCCTGGAATTAAACCTCTCCTGCCCCAACCTAAAAAAGCAAAAACTCTTTGCCCAGGAACCGGAAACATGCCTAAAAATAATTAAAAACACTAAAAGAGTTTCTCCTTTCCCGCTAATAGCAAAACTCTCCCCCCAGGTAACAGATATAAAAGAGGTAGCTTTAGCCTGTGAAGAAGGCGGAGCAGATGCCCTGAACCTTATAAACAGCTTACCCGTTCTCTGCTATTATGCAGCAGGCAAAAAACTCCGGGGAGGATTATCCGGCCCGCCGCTGAAACCCCTATCTTTACGGCTCATCGAAGAAACCAGGAAAGTTACCAGCCTTCCCCTCATAGGCACAGGCGGAATCTATGCAGGGAAAGACATCATTGACTACTTCCTGGCAGGAGCAAACTGCGTAAGCCTGGGAAGTGTACTGCTTCTCGAACCCTCCGCACCGGCAAGAATAGCAAAGGAGCTAAAAGAAATACTTGCTTCTTCCGGCTACGACTCCCTCTCCTGCTTTTCCAGTTCCACGGGCTTATAATCTAACCGGGGGAAAGGATTAACCACACTGGAGGCAACATTTTTCACGTGTGCACTTATTCGCTTCAAGTAGCGCACTAAAAGCACATAAATAATAGCAAGGTGGGTAGAAAGCGCAGTATCCGCTATTATCTTTTCCAGCAATAATTCGCACTCCCTGGCAATAGAGGCATGCGTCTCCATCACCGCTCTTCCTTTTTCCTTGTCCCCCTGCCTCAATGCCTCCTCGGTTAACTCAAACCCCTTCTTAACTTTTTTCTCTATCTTGCGGATACTCTCTACGTACTCCCCACTCAATGGTTCAGGATACCTATGGGATAATTCAATAACATTCTTGGAGTAATCGCCTATTCTCTCTATATCCTTTATCAAACTGATAAGAGTAAGTGCAGGATTAATATCCTGGGACGGGTTAATGCTCAAATGCTCCAGAATCTTTCTGCGAATATCAATTTCCAGGGCATTTAATTCCCGGTCCTTCTTATAAATATCCTCTTTCTCCTTCTCCTTCTCTATCAACACCCTCAAAGCATAGTCAAACATCTGATAAGCCTTGGAGAACATTTCCTCCGCCTTTTCATACGCAACACTCAAAAGGTCCGAAGTCTTCCATAACTCTATCAACCTCCGAAACATCTCCTATCACCTCCTAAAGAATAATATTATCAAACCAGGAAGAAAGAAGAAAATCCCCAGGATATACACCAGAGCTACCCACCTCTTTCTCCCCACCACTTCTCCCAGCTTGTAAGCCAGTCCTATGGGAACCTTTCTCATCGGGTACCAGACAAGAATTCCCAGGATATTAAAAGCGAGATGAGAGAAAGCAACCTGTATTGAAGTAAAATCCCCGGTTACCAGGGAGGCTAAAATCGCCGTCAAAGTAGTTCCCACGTTAGCCCCTAAGGTATAGGGAAAAATCTTTTCCACGTTTAAAAGCCCCGCGCCTATCAAAGGCACTACAAGCGAAGTGGCCACGGAAGAGGATTGAATAAAAGCAGTCACAGCAAAACCAAGCAGTCCGATTACCAGGGGATTGACAAACAAATAACGGTCCAGAAGCAGTTCTAACTTCTTCCCGGAAACCCTCCTGATTATTTTAACCAGGAAAATCAGGGAAGTAATTACCAGCACAAAGGCTAAAATTATCCCCAGGACAAAATGACTACGCACTAAAAAGAGGAAAAATTTCACCGCAGGTGCCACCGCAACCTTCAGGGGGGAAGTAAAGGTAAAACCTCCCAGGTGCTGGAAGGACACAGTCAGGTAATAGGAGACCCTGGTGAGAATATGAAACTTAATCTGCAGGGGAAAGATAACAATAACGGTGAGAAAATTAAAGATATCATGCACAATTGCTCCGGAAAACGCCCGCTTGAACTCCTCCTTCCATCTTAGATGTGCCAGAGAAACCAGGATATTGGTTATAGTGGTGCCAATATTGGCACCCATGATAATAGGGATAGCATGGGAAAGAGGCAACATGCCGGAAGCAACGAACCCTACCACAAGAGAAGTGGTAGCTGAAGAAGACTGGATAATCGCAGTGGAAACGATACCTATAAAAAGTCCCACCAGGGGATTAGCAGTGGTCTGAATAAGCGACTCGGCAAATCCCTTCCCCAACCCCTTGAGGGATACTCCCAGCAGTTTTATCCCGGTTAAGAAAAGATAGAGATAAATAAACGCAAGGAGAGTCTGTAAAATAACCTCTGATTTTCTGGTTTCTTCCATTATTCAAGAAATCGTAGTGATTATACCTGAAATTTACTCCCAGGGGAAGAATTGCTCCCTGAAGCCCGATACCCCTTCCTCTCACTACTATCTACTCGCTTAATTACTGCTTACTGTTCACTATTTACTGCTTACTATCTCCCAGTCTACAGTCTATGGTCTAAGGTCTAAAATCCTGGATGCCTGCTTCCGCAGGCATGACAGGTAGAGCTGTTTTATTGTCATTCTTGCGAAATCTATCCCTTTACCGAGAAACCAGGATTACCAAGATACCAGGATACCGCCCATCTATTCACTGTTCACTGTTTACTGTTCACTGTTCACTACCCCCCCAGTCTATAGTCTACAGTCTAAGGTCTATAGTCTAAAATCCCCCTCGCTACTAACTACTCACTACTGAAAATGGCGCAGAGCTAAGAACAGGGTAAACAAGCTTATACCCCAGAGGTAAAAGGAAAAATAGGCGAGTTTGCGCAGGGAAATGACCTTCTTTAACAAAACCAGAGAAGCACAGCCGGAAAGGAAGGCAAAGAGGAAAGCGATTACTTCTTCCGGCCCCACCAGGAATTCCCGCACACTACCGGTTTTAATCAAAGCTCCCAGGATAGCAGGTATAACCAGGAGAAAAGCAAAGCGAAAACTTTCTTTTCTCTTAATACCAAGAAAAAGCCCGGCAGAAATGGTTATTCCTGAACGGGAAATACCGGGCAAAAGGGCAAAAGCCTGGGCAATTCCTATAATAAAGGCACGACGATACTGAATATACTTAATTTTCCGGTAGGGAAACCTCTCCGAAAAAAACAGGAGCACTCCTGTAAAGAAAAAGGCGAAGGAAAGAAAAAATGTATTCTGGAACACGGCTTCAATCTTCTGTTCCCATATACCCCCTATTAAGGCTATGGGAAATGTCCCCAGCACAATAAAGGCAAATAATCTTCTTGCATTGTGAAGGGACTTATTTTTATAAAAAATCAGAGAAAGAGCTATCTTTTTTATATCTTTATAAAAATAAAGCAGGATAGCCAGGAGGCTTCCTGCATGGAGAAAGACAACGAAGGAGGCAGAGGTAGGAATTTTTATGAATTTGCCTATTAAGACTAAATGGCCGGAAGAAGAAATGGGTAAGAATTCCGTAACCCCCTGGGTTACACCTAAGATTATTGCATTGACTATCCCCAAAATAATCCTTTACCCCAATCTCCCGGAGGAGCCACAAAAATGGCTCCTCCGAAACAACTCCTTCCCCTGCTACCTTAAAAACAGGGGAGCTAAAACCAGTGAGACCACGGACATGAGTTTTATAAGGATGTTCAGGGAAGGCCCCATGGTATCTTTCAAGGGGTCGCCGAAAGTATCCCCAATTACAGCCGATTTATGCGCCTCGCTTCCTTTCCCGCCCAGGTTGCCGGCCTCAATGAATTTCTTTGCATTATCCAGGGCTGCCCCGCTATTTGCCATTTGAATCCCCAGCTGTAACCCCGTAACCAGGGCGCCCACCAGAAATCCCCCCAGCGCCAGCGGGCCCAACAGGAATCCTATAGCCACCGGGAAGATAACTGCAAGTATTCCCGGTAACATCATACTTTGCAGTGCACCTTTAGCAGCAATATCAACACAACGGGTGGAATCTGCTTCTGCCTTTCCTTCCATCAACCCGGGAATCTCTTTGAATTGTCTTCTTACTTCGTCAATAATTCTGTTCGCAACCTTCCCCACCCCGCCGGCTAGAAGCGAGGAGAAGAGGAAAGGCACCATTCCTCCTATGAGCAAACCAGCAATCAGGCGAGGGTCCGTAAGAAAAAGCTGGATAGGCTGAGAAGAAAAATATCGCAGTGTAGCAATATAGGCAGTTATTAAACCCAGGGAAGCAAAAGCTGCCGAACCTATGGCAAACCCTTTTCCTATTGCTGCCGTGGTATTCCCCACTGCGTCGAGCTCATCGGCTATCTTTCTTACTTCTTTCCCCAGGCCTGCCATCTCTGCTATTCCCGCCGCATTATCTGCCACCGGCCCATAAGAATCGACTGCCAGCGTAATACCTAAGATAGAAAGCATGCCCAATGCACCCAGGGCTACTCCGTACATACCAGCCAGATGAAAACTCAGCAAGGTTGCCCCGGCAATTACAACGGTAGGAACAAAGGTGGAAAGCATCCCCACGGAAATGCCCCCCAGTATAGTTACCGCAGGACCATGAGAGGCTGCTTCCGAGAGTCTTTTTACCGGCCCGAACTTATAGGAAGTAAAATATTCGCTCACTCCGCCTATTATCAACCCGGTAGCCAATCCAGCCACTACTGCCCAGAAAGGCCCCATAAGAGGATAGGCAACATAAGAAATACCGCTGTTTTTAATAAGGAAATAGGCGCCAATCACCATGGCTACCGCCGCCGAATAAACCCCCGTGTTCATCGCTTTCTGCGGGTCTTTGAAAGGAATTATCCGGGTAATGAAAATACCCAGGAAGGAGGAGATAAGCCCCCATCCGGCAATGGCAAAAGGAAGGAA
>JALUVB010000159.1 GCA_027021085.1 bacterium | reverse complement strand
AATATAGCAAGCACAGCTGAGTAAAGAGAAAAGTTCAACATGTCAGAATCCTCCTGTTATTATAAAGACTCATAGCTTTTTCTATACCCTCATCTATCCAGACAGCAATAGCTTTCTCACACAGTAAGAACAGCTTATTTATTACTTTCTTCTCCTCTGCGGTGAACCTCTCCAGCACGTATTCGACTAAATCTTTGCTCTCTTCTCTGCCAATCCCTATCTTAAGCCGGGCAAACTCATGGCTCCCCACATGCTCTATAATAGAAGCTACTCCCCTATGTCCTCCTGAAGTAGAAGAGTAAACCAATTTTATCTTCCCGAAGGGAATATCTGCATCATCGTGGACTACCAGCAAAGCATCCAGGGACAACTTGAAACGATGCATTATTCCCTGTACCGCCTTCCCACTTTCATTCATAAACACGGAGGGGAGACACAGATATACCGCTCGCCCCTCCGATTCCCCTTTGCCAAACCGATATGTCCGGCCCCTTCTATCTATACGTATATCCCACTTGCGGGAGAGGCTTTTTACTAACTTCTTACCCACGTTATGCCGGGTACCTTCATACTCTTTTCCCGGGTTACCAAGGCCTACTATACAACAGGGAGATACCATACTTCACTCCGGGAACTTTACTCGGATTCCTCTCGCTTCTTTTCTTCCTTCTCTTCCCCTTCCTCTTCCTCTTCTTCCTTCTCTTTGCCCGCTACCTCCACCTCTTCCGGCAATACAGGCTTAATCTCCTCTTCCATTACCCGGGGTGCCAGTACGGTAACAATAGTTTCCTCTGGGTGAGTAAGAATCTTGATGTTTTCGGGAAGTTGTAAATCTTTTATATGGATCGAATGGCCTATGGATAGTCCACTCACGTCCACTTCTATATGCTCCGGTATATCCTGAATTAGAGCCTCCACCTCCACACTCCTGTGAATCTCCTCCAGAACACCGCCTTCTTTCACTCCCTTTGCTTCACCTACGAAAACAAAAGGTATTTCTATCACTATGGGTTTCTTAGTATTCACCCTCTGAAAATCCAGATGAATTATCGTATCCTTTACCGGATCATACTGAGTGTCTTTTAATATTGAAAGGTACTTTTTTTTCTTTCCCTTAAACTTGAGCTCTACAACTACCTGCTCTCCGTGAATAAAATGGATAAAATGGATAAACTCGTGAGCAAGAAGCTTAAAAGGAATGGATTTTTTACCGGCTCCATAAAGAATACCCGGGATGTAACCCTCCCTTCTCAAACTTTTTGCCTTTGCCTCTCCTCTCTCTTCTACTTCAAGTTCCACCTTTTTCATTTTTTGTCTCCTTTAAATAAACAACGAACTTATCGAAGCCCCCTTATACACTCTAAGTATTGCTTCCCCTAAAAGAGAAGCTATCGACAGAACAGTTATCTTTTTGTATTCTTTATTCTTCTTGGGAATACTGTTGGTAACCACAACCTCCTCAAAAACGGAATTTTCCAGGTTTTCTACTGCCTTCCCGCTAAAAACAGGATGCGTAGCACAGCAGTAAACCGCCCTGGCGCCTTTTGCCTTTATGGTCTCTGCCGCCTGGATTATAGTTCCTCCCGTATCTATCATGTCATCTATTATGAACACATTCTTCCCTTTTATTTCTCCCACAATATGCATAACCTGTGACACGTTTGGTTCTGGCCTCCTTTTATCCACAATTGCCAGAGAAGCTTCCAGCCTTTTGGCAAAAGCCCGTGCCCTTTCCACCCCTCCCGGGTCAGGAGCAACTATGGTAAGGTCAGAAAGATTTTTCTGCTTAATATAATCAACAAGTAAAGGGGCAGCATAGAGATGGTCTACCGGTATGTCAAAAAAACCCTGTATCTGGCCCGCGTGCAAATCCATTACCAGCACCCGGTCCGCTCCTGCCTGGGTAATAAGATTTGCTACAAGCTTGGAACTTATAGGCACACGCGGCTGCACCTTTCTATCCTGGCGCGCATATCCATAGTAAGGAAGTACCGCGGTTATCTTTCTGGCCGAAGCCCGCCTGAAAGCGTCCAGCAGGATAAGAAGCTCCATGAGGTTATGGTTAACAGGAGGGCAGGTAGGCTGAATGAGGAAAATCTCCTTCCCACGCACGCTCTCGTTGATTTTAACCTGCGTTTCCCCATCGCTAAAAGTCCCCACGAATGCCTCTCCCAAGGGTATATCTATATACCTGCTTATCTCTTCTGCAAGTTCTCTATGCGCATTTCCGGTAAAAATTTTTATGCCATCCTTATCCTTGTTCATAACTTACCTCCGGGCTGGAATTTTATCACATATATACTTCCTCTGTCTATATATTATTGAACTATTTCTGCCATTGATTTATACTCAAGCTGTGCTTAGGTATAGAGTTTAGATTATAGACTTTAGACTATAGACCATAGACTTTAGACCGGGAGATAGTAAGCAGTAAATAGTAAACAGTAAGCAGTGAACAGATGGGCGGTATCCTGGGATAGCTTTTGAAGGAGGTATAGGATTCGGAAGAATGGCAATAAACCAGCCCTACCTGTCATACCTGCGGAAGCAGGTATCCAGGCAAGTAGTGAGTAGATAGGGAGGTGGATTCCCGCTTGCGCGGGAATGACGAAGCGGGAGGTAGCGGAAGTAGGAAGCGGCGAGAGGGGACTTGCAACTTCCCCGCTTGAGGTAGAGAGAATTTTACGGTTAGAGTGTTGGATCACATCTTGACCGGGAATACCATAAGACCCGGAGGAGGCGATAGAAATGGGAAGTAACCAGTGGGTTAATTCTCTTTTTTCCCTGCAGGGAAAAGTAGCTGTAATTAACGGAGGAGCAGGCGTGTTAGGATTATCGATTGCCCGGGGGCTGGGCAAGGCGGGCGCAGAAATTGCTCTCGGAGACATTGCCCCCACCACAGAGGCAGTGGATTTGCTCAACCAGGAAGGCATCAAAGCAAAAGGATACTTCATGAACGCGCTGGAAAAGGAAACCTTAAAAAAGGCACGTGGTGAAATCATAAAGGATTTCGGCCGGGTGGATATCCTGCTTAATGCAGCAGGAGGAAACATGAAGGAGGCTACCACCTCTTCAGAATTAAGCTTCTTTGCTTTACCGCTTAACGCGCTGGAAAAGGTGGTAGCACTTAATCTCTTTGCCGGTGCTATTCTTCCCTCGCAGGTTTTTGGCGAAGCAATGGTAAAAAACCGAGAAGGCGGCTCCATCATAAATATATCCTCCATGAACGCATTCCGCCCCCTTACACGCATCCCCGGCTATTCGGCAGCCAAAGCAGCAGTATCAAATTTTACTCAATGGTTAGCAGTGCACCTGGCCCAGGAGTACAACAAAAATCTGCGGGTGAACGCTATCGCACCAGGGTTTTTCCTTACCAAGCAAAACCGCTACCTGCTTTTTGACGCACGGGGAAAGCTTACTCCCCGGGGAGAATCAATAATAAAACATACCCCCATGGAAAGATTCGGCAACCCGGAAGACCTTATCGGAGTTTGTATATGGCTTGCTTCGGAAGCATCTCGCTTCGTTACCGGAACAATTATCCCCATAGATGGCGGATTCAATGCCTACTCCGGAGTGTAGAAGGAGGCAAAAATTGCCAGAAACCGGCCACCAAGAAAATGATATTATAGCAATTTTTGTAACCGCCTCTAACGAAAAAGAGGCGGAAAAGATCGCGGATTTTCTCTTAAAGCAAAAGTTAGTCGCCTGTGCCAATATTATCCCGGGGATTTCTTCTCTTTTCTGGTGGGAAGGGAAAAAAGAATCTGCCAGGGAGACACTTTTGATTATGAAGAGCACACTGGCAAACCTGGAGGAAATTATAAGAGCAGTCAGGAAAACCCACTCCTACACAGTACCCGAAGTAATAGCAATCCCTGTGATAGGCGGAAATGGACATTACCTGGAATGGGTCAGGAAAACAGTCTCCCCTAATCACACCAACATTAAGGAGGTAAAATAATAATGAATACCCGGGAGAGATTTTTAAGGGTTTTCCACTACCAGTCAATTGATGCTGTGCCCAACTTAGAATTTGGCTACTGGGACGAAACCTTTCTCACCTGGCACAGACAGGGAATGCCCACACATCTCGTTACCCATAAGGAGGTGGAAATTTACCTGGGTATCTCTTATCGAGGAATAGTACCAATTAACGTAGGACTTTTTCCGCCTTTTGAGACCCGGGTAATCCACGAAGATGAGAGACATAAACTGGTGATAGATTCCCAGGGAGTTAAATGCGAGATAAAGAAGGACGGGACATCTTCTATCCCCCATTTCATCGAGTTTCCCTTAAAAGACAGAAAAAGCTGGGAAGAATTCAGGAAGAAACTGGACGCTAATGATCCATCACGTTATCCCGAGAACTGGGATTTTCTCAAAGAAGAATGGGAAATCAGGGACTATCCGCTGGGGATAAACTGCGGCTCCCTTTTTGGACGATTGAGAGACTGGATGGGCTTTGAAGGGATTTCTTATGCTCTCTACGATGAGCGGGAATGGATAGAGGAAATGATGGAGTATCTCACTGAATTTCACCTCAAGTTAATTGAACGAGCCGTGCAGGAAATAAAATTAGATTATGCTGCCTTCTGGGAGGACATGGCTTTCCGCACCGCTCCCATGGTTTCCCCAAAGCTCTTTGAGGAATTAATGGTACCCCGCTACAAGAGAATCACCGCTCTTCTTAAAAAACACGGCATTGATATTGTCCTGGTCGATTGCGATGGTAATATCAACGAACTGGTCCCCTTATGGCTGGAGGCCGGGGTAAATCTCATGTTTCCTCTGGAGGTGCAGGGAGGAAGCGACCCGGTGAAAATCAGGGAGAAATTCGGCAAAAACGTCCTCCTCATGGGAGGCGTGGATAAAATGGCTCTCATCAAGGGACGGGAACACATCAAAAAAGAACTCCAGCGGTTAAAGCCCCTGGTGGAGGAAGGAGGCTATATCCCCCACGTTGACCACCGGGTTCCCCCGGACGTAAGCTATGCAGACTACCTCTACTACCTGGAAGCAAAAAAAGATATCCTGGGGGTTGGGTAAATTCGCTGCCGGTAATTGGTGTAGCTCACCATTCCCTGCTTACTGTTTACTATTTACTGTCATTTCCTGGATGCCTTCCTGTTTCTCTTCTGTCATTCCTGCGGAAGCAGGAATCTATTCCCCTTCCTTCGCTACTCACTACCCGCTACTCACTACTTTCTCACCATTCACCATTCACTGTTCACTGCTTACTGTTCACTATCCCCCAGTCTATAGTCTAAAGAGTTGTGAGTTGCGAGTTATCCCCGATGTCCATCGGTCCCGACGTATGTCGGGGCGCCTATTACCCCGTCTGGATTTTGCCTTCTGTATCTTCCCTTTCCCAGTCTAACGTCTATAGTCTATGGTCTATAGTCTAAAATGCCTCCCTCGCTACCCGCTGCCTCCCGCTTCGTCATTCCCGCGCAAGCGGGAATCCACCTTCCTATCTACTCACTACCCGCTACTAACTACTTGCCTGGATGCCTGCTTCCGCAGGCATGACAGGTAGGGCTGTTTTATCGTCATTCTTGCGAAATCTATCCCTTTACCGAGAAACCAGGATTACCAAGATACCAGGATACCGCCCATCTATTCACTGTTCACTGTTTACTGTTCACTGTTCACTATCCCCCAGTCTATAGTCTATGGTCTAAAGTCTTCTCCAGCGCTATCCGAAATTCGGGAAAAATCCGTTTTGCTACTCTTGACAAGAAATATCGGATATGCTATAAAGCTTATAAGCTTTTGCACAGAAAGGAGGTGAAAAAGATTATGAAATTGTTACGCAAGAAGTTTGGAGGGTTTACCCTCATCGAACTGTTAGTGGTTATAGCCATTATCGCTATTCTGGCCGCCATGCTCTTACCTGCTCTGGCA
Source organism: bacterium (assembly GCA_027021085.1). Taxonomy (GTDB): domain Bacteria; phylum CAIJMQ01; class CAIJMQ01; order JAADFP01; family JAADFP01; genus JAADFP01. The sequence goes on along the minus strand of JALUVB010000159.1, from coordinate 4,770 downwards.
AGGGCAAGGGAACAGGCAAGAAGAGCGGTATGTACCTCTAACCTCAAGCAGGTAGGGTTAGCTCTCCACATGTACTCCACAGACTGGGATGAGAGATTCCCTCCGGGAACCTCTTTCGGACCGGGACTCTATCCCACCTATGTGACCGACCCGGGAGTGTACTGGTGTCCCTCTGATTCCGATGCAAAACCTACGGACATTGATCCAAGCACCGGTGCTCAGAGAAATAAAACCTACACAGCATTCGTAAGCTACGAGTACGTAGGTTACGGAAGCGGGCAGAACGTCGGTGAGGATTACAAAGTAAACGAACTTGACAGTGCAGATACTCCTATAGCCTGGGATAACGGTTGTTCTAGCACAGGAGCCAATCATTCCACTGATGGTGGTAACGTCCTTTACCTGGACGGCCACGTGGAGTGGGTACCCAGTCAATCCTGGACTACTTCAACCTTTGTTTCGTCAGGCGGAGCTACTCAGTCCTGGCCCACTACTACTCCGTAGTATTGAACTGAGCTGACAAAAAACGGGGAGGGGAAATCCCTCCTCGTTTTTTTTATTCAGAAATCTAAAAGAAGTAATTTACAAAAAATGATAAAATATAGCTATGACGCAATATGATAAGGTAAGAAAGGGAGAGCTTACTCCTGAGATAGAGTGGATAGCCCGGGAAGAGGGAATACCCCTGGATACCCTGAAAAACTATATTCTTTCAGGAGAGGTTATTATTCTCAACAACCGGCGGGGCAACCCCGTAGGTATTGGAAAGGGACTAAGCGTTAAGGTAAATGCCAATCTGGGCACCTCTCCCGAAATATGCGACCTGGAGTGGGAGAAGAAGAGGCTTATTTCTGCAGTGGAGGCAGGAGCCGATACTATCATGGATTTAAGCACTGCCGGGGATCTGGATAAGACAAGAAAGATGTTTCTGGAGAATTGCTCCCTTCCCCTGGGAACAGTGCCGGTATATCAGGCAGCAGTGGAAAGCATACAGGAAGAGGGAAGCCTGGCAAAGATGAAGCCTGGCAAAATTTTTGAAGTGATAGAAAAGCATGCCAGAGACGGTGTTGACTTTATCACCGTACACTGCGGGATTAACCGTAAAATACTGGAAATGTTCAAAAACAATAAGAGATTGATGTATGTGGTAAGCCGGGGAGGAGCTTTTCATGTTACCTGGATGGTAGCCACAGGAAAAGAAAACCCACTTTATGAGAATTTTGATGATTTACTGGATATTGCCAGCCAGTACGATGTAGTGCTCTCCCTGGGAGATGCTCTCAGGCCGGGGGCACTCAGGGATTCCACCGACGTTTTACAGATACAGGAACTCCTTACCCACGGAGAACTGGTAGAGAGGGCAAGAGAAAAAGGGGTGCAGGTAATGGTGGAGGGACCTGGGCATGTGCCCCTCTCCCATGTAGAAGCAAACGTGATAATGGAAAAGAAAATATGCAAGGGTGCTCCTTTTTACGTTCTGGGCCCTCTGGTTACGGATGCAGCGCTGGGATACGACCATATTGCCTGTGCCATCGGAGGCGCCCTGGCCTGCTGGAAGGGGGCAGACTTTCTTTGCTATGTAACCCCGGGTGAACATATTCGCCTTCCTACGCCGGAAGACGTAAAGGAAGGAGTTATCGCAGCACGCATCGCGGCTCATGCCGGGGATATTGCCAGGGGCATGAAAAAAGCCTGGGACCTGGACAACGAAATTTCTGACAAAAGGAACAAGAGGGAATGGGAAAGTGAAATTGCCCTTTCCCTGTGCCCGGAAAAAGCCAGGGAAATGTGGGAAGAATCCAGGCCATTGAGACCGGGAATTTGCAGTATGTGCGGAGAGTACTGTTCCTTAAAATTGGTTGAGGACTGGTTAAATAACGAGAAGTAAAAAACCATAGTATGTTAATGCATTTTCATACCCCCACCCGGATAATTATGGGAGCGGGAAGTATTTCCAGTGCAGGCAAGGAAGCGAAGCGCTTCGGGGAAAAAGTGTTGTTGGTAGGGGGGAGAAGGCATTTCCGGGAAAACTTAAAAGGAAAAATCACTGACATTTTATCCCGGGAGGAACTGCAGGTAATTTACTTCCCAGGTGTACCCCCTGAACCAACCATAGAAATTGTGGAAGAAGGCAAAAAACTGGCAGAGGCAGAGAAGGTAGAAGTAATTATAGGAATAGGAGGAGGCAGCGTGCTGGACTGTGCCAAGGCGATAAGCGGGGTAATGGGAAAAGGAGAGAAAGTAGAAGCATATCTAAAAGGAAAACCCTTGCCTCCGCCTGCCAAACCTTTTATTGCCATCCCCACCACCTCGGGAACAGGTTCAGAAGTAACCAATAATGCGGTACTGAAACATTCAGCAAAAAATTATAAAAAAAGCCTGCGCGCTCCCTTTTTAACTCCGGCTGTAGCCATTATTGACCCTGCTCTCACCCTAACCCTTCCCCCCAAACTTACTGCCTATGCCGGAATGGATGCTCTTACCCAGCTTATTGAATCCTATGTGTCCCGGGAGGCAAATCCAGTAACTGATTCCCTTGTTCTTTACGGCATGGAACTTTCCATAAGGAGCCTGGAGAAAGCAGTTACAAAAGGGGAAGACATAAATGCACGGGAAGATTTAAGTTATGCTTCCCTGCTCAGCGGCATGGCACTGACCAATGCAGGATTAGGAGCAGTGCATGGCCTGGCCCATCCCATAGGAGCTTGCTGGGACCTTCCCCACGGGTTGGTATGTGCAATTCTCTTGCCTCCTGTAGTAAGGTATAATCTTTCTTATGCTTCTGAAAAGTATGCGCGGGTCAGCAGGATTTTTACCGGCAAAGATGACATTTCCCTGCTTCCCGACTTTTTGCTGCAATTAAGGGAAAGATTGGGAATAAACCAGCGATTACGAGACCTGGGAGTGGAGAAGGCTAAGTTTTCCTGGATAGCAGAGAGTTCCTTCTCAGGCAGCATGCTCAAAAATCCACGGCCTGCCAGTGTAGAATCACTCGTGGGGGAAGTGTTAAGTGAGGCATGGTAATGGCGCGAGAGATAAAGATTTTCCCGGATTATATTTTACGGGAGAAAGCAGCGGAAGTAGAAGAATTCAATGATATAGGAGATTTAATAGAAGACATGTGGGAGACAATGTACACGTGTAAAGGCATTGGCCTGGCTGCTCCCCAGATAGGTATAGGGAAAAGAATTTTTGTCGCAGAGGTGGACCAAAAGAAGCTGATAATGGTAAATCCTGTTATCGTTCATAAAGAAGACGAGGAGCTAATGGAAGAGGGCTGTCTAAGCCTGCCTGAGATTTACCTTCCCATTCCCCGGGCAAGCTTCATCGAAGTGGAAGGACTGAATGAAAAAGGAGAAAGAATCAGGGTAGAAGCTGAAGGCTTGCTATCCCGGGTTATACAGCATGAAATTGACCATCTTGAAGGAGTTCTGATTATTGATTATGCCAGGCCTGCCAAGAGAGTAAAACTGGAAAAACTGTTAAAAGAATTGAACAGGAGGAGATGAGACCGTGAAAGTAAAGGTAAGGCTGAAACTGGAGGAAGAGGCAAAGGGTGGTATTACCAGGGAACCCAGGCGGGTTTTCATCGGAGAAATTATTCCCTTCCCGAAAGATTTCCCCCCGGCCATGGAAAAAGAATTTATTCATATCAGGGGTAAACACCTGCTCCTGGAGAGACACCAGGCAAATATAGAAACCTTAGAAGACCCTGTGCTCCAGGAGTATCTGATTCCTATCCCCCGGATAGACTGGATTACCGTTCTACCCGAGGATTTGGATCTAAGCAAATGCAAGTACCAGGTGATAGGAGGAAGGTTAATCTGCAGTACCACGGGGAAAGCCGTATCACTTAAAGAAACAGGAGAAACCTGATACAGATTGACTTTTACATACGTTTACTGTATAAATAAGCCCTAAATCTATGAAAGAATTTCCCAACCGTTATAACTGGTCAGGCATAGAAGAGAAATGGATAAACAGGTGGGAGAGTGCTGACTTATTTCACGTTAAGCCGGCAAAAGACAAGAAACCCTACTGCATTATAATTCCTCCTCCCAATATCACCGGCTCCCTGCACATGGGGCATGCCCTGGACGAAACTATCCAGGATATCCTGATAAGATTCAGGCGCATGCAGGGATATGCCTCCCTCTGGATACCGGGGTGTGACCACGCGGGTATTGCCACCCAGAACGTAGTGGAAAGAGACCTGGCAAAGGAAGGCTTGAGAAAGGAAGACATTGGCAGGGACAAATTTATAGCAAGAATCTGGCAATGGAAAGGACTGCATGAAAACAGGATAAAAGAACAACTGAAAAGGTTAGGCGCTTCCTGTGACTGGCAGAGGTGGGCGTTTACCCTGGATGAAAAAAGGGCCAGGGCAGTAAAAGAGGCCTTTGTAAAGTTATACAAGGAAGGTTACATCTACCGGGAAAATTACATTATCAACTGGTGCCCCCGTTGTGAAACCGCCCTCTCTGACATAGAGGTAGAACACGATGAAAGTGACGATTTTCTTTATTACATAAACTACTCTATTGTAGGTGGAGGCGAAATAACCGTGGCCACCACCCGGCCTGAAACGATGCTGGGCGATACCGCAGTAGCAGTACATCCTGAAGACGGCAGATACAAAAGACTGATAGGAAAGAAAGCAATTCTTCCTTTGATAAACCGGGAAATTCCTGTAATCAGTGACAGGAGAGTGGACCCGGAATTTGGCACCGGAGCAGTGAAAGTAACCCCGGCCCACGATGTGACAGATTT
>JALUVB010000158.1 GCA_027021085.1 bacterium | reverse complement strand
GAAAAAACAGAAGACCTCAAGTTTTTCTACCCTACTTCCACCCTGGTCACCGGTTACGAAATTATCTTCTTCTGGGTAGCAAGAATGATGATGTTCGGGTTAAAACTGCGCGGGGAGGTTCCCTTTCATGATGTGTACATCCATCCGATTGTAAGGGACAGCCAGGGGAGAAAAATGTCCAAGTCCCTGGGGAATGTGGTGGACCCCCTGGAGCTTATAGAAAAATACAGTTGTGACGCCCTGAGAATGGGGCTCTCAGCTCTTACCACAGGCACGGGACAGGACATATTCTTTAATCCTGACCGCTTCGAGGGCATGAGAAATTTCTCGAATAAAATCTGGAATGCCGCACGCTTTGTATTTATGAACCTGGAGGAAGACTTTGTCCTTCAGGAAAACCTGCAAGACTGCCAGCTGAAAAGAGACGACCTCTACATATTATCTCTTATGGACGACGCCATCGAGCGTGTTACCCGGCTTTTAGAAAATTATGAGTTTTCAGAAGCTTCTTCCGTGCTCTACGATTTCTTCTGGCGCCATTACTGTGACTGGTATGTAGAGCTGAGCAAGGAACGGTTAAAAGGCGGCGAAGCAGAGGTAGTACGCAATGTACACTTGAAGGTCTTCAGGAACTTTCTCGCTTTACTTCATCCCTTTATGCCCTTTATTACCGAAGAAATATGGGAGAAGTTCCAGGAATTTGCCCGGGAAAAAGTTCCTTCCCTCTCTGTTTACAAATGGCCGCTCCCGGAAGGGTGGAGAAACAGGAAAATTGAGAATGAATACACATGGAAACGCGAAGTAGTTATGGCGGCACGCTCCCTCAAAGCCGAGTGGGGACTGGCGAGAGATGCAGTGAGAGAATTTTATGTTAAACCCGGCTCTGCAGAGCAAACAGAATTACTGAAGGAAGAAAAAGACAGTATAGAGAGCCTCTTAAAAGCAAAAAATATGTTCATCAGCAACGATATCTTACCCACGCGCGGATTTACCCGAAAAATTACCCCCTCTGGCATTATGGTCTGCATGGTTTTAGAGGGAATGGACGTGGACAAGGAAAGAAGCAAACTGGAAAAAGAGCTGAATATATTGGAAGGGAAACTGGAAAGAATAGAAAAGAAGCTGAGCAACCGGGAATTCATAGAAAAGGCTCCCCCCGAAATAGTGGAGAAGTATCATAAGGAAAGGGAGCAAATCTTTGGCAGAAGGGAAAAAATTAACGAGAACCTGGAAAGTCTGAAAGGTGGATGATATGGAAGAAGTAAAGTTAACGCGGGAAAAACTAACCCGTTATGTCCCGAATGTTTTTGTGCTCATAAACCTTCTCAGTAAAAGAGTTAAAGAAATTGCTCTTAACAGCAATATTAGCGGAAAAAGCGAGAAGGAACTCCTGGAAGAGGTAATGAAAGAATTAGAGGAGGGCAAAATTGCTCCCCAATTACCCGGAACTTGAGAAAAAACGCATAATCATAGGGGTCACGGGAGGAATCTCCCTTTACAAGACCTGTATCCTGCTTAGAGCAATCAAAAAGGCAGGCGCAGAGGTGAGAGTGGTAATGACCCGGAATGCCACTCGCTTCGTCTCTCCCCAGACTTTTCAGACCCTCTCGGGCAACCCCGTATATACAGAGCTTTTTCCCGCTCATTTTCTCCAGGAACCACTTCATATTCGCCTATCAGAATGGGGAGAGATAATCCTGCTTGCTCCCGCCACTGCCAACATCATAGGCAAGATGGCTTCAGGGATAGCAGACGATCTCCTGAGTACTCTCTTGACCGCTTTCCCCGGCCCCGTGCTCATTGCTCCGGCCATGAATGACGTTATGTGGCACAACCCCGCAGTAAAGGAGAACATAGGCAAAATATCCAGGAGAGGCACGGAGATTATCCCCCCGGGAAAAGGTGAACTGGCCAGCGGAAAAATAGGGGAAGGAAGAATGGCTGAAGTGGAGAAAATAATTTTTCACCTGCGCAAAATCTTCTCGTCCCAGGACCTTAAGGGTAAAAAGGTCATAGTTACCGCAGGCCCCACCCGGGAATATATCGACGATATCAGGTTCATCAGCAACCCTTCCTCCGGCAAGATGGGCTACCACCTATCTGAAGAAGCAGCGTTGAGAGGAGCAGAAGTATTGTTGCTAAGCGGGCCGGTGAACTTACCTGCCCCAGAAGGTGTAAAGAAGATAGAAATAGAGAGCGTGGAGGAGCTTAAGGAGAATATTGAAAAACATTTCCCTGCCTGCGACATTCTCATAATGAGTGCAGCAGTAGGCGATTTCCGGGTTAAAGAGAAATTCCCGGGAAAACTCAAAAGGAAGGATGCATTATCCCTGAGACTTGTACCCACTCCCGACATTCTCAAGGGAATTGGCGAAAGAAAAAAGAACCAGATAGTGGTAGGTTTCTCGGCAGAAACAGAGAACCTCAGGGAAAGAAGCAAAAATAAATTAAAAGAGAAAAAAGCCGACCTGGTAATAGGATGCCTGATTAAAGAGAAGGTATCAGGGTTCAACTTAGAGAAAATAGAAGGATGGCTGATAGGCAAGGACGGCAGGGAGGAAAAATTCCCCCTGGTGGAGAAAAGAGTTCTTGCTAAGATGGTAATAGAAGAAGTTAAAAAGATAGGAGGATGGAAATGAAAAAGGCAGTAGGTATTCTTACCGGAGGAGGAGACGCTCCCGGGCTTAATGCTGTAATCTGGGCAGTGGTAAAAAAGGGACAAGAGCACGGATTTGAGGTAATAGGGATAAAAGACGGCTGGAAAGGGTTAATCGAGAGAGAGTGTGAAGTGCTGACCATAGACACGGTAGAGGATATTTATCGGGAGGGAGGCACAATTCTGGGCACCTCCCGCACTAATCCCTTCAAGATGGAGGGAGGCGCGGACAAAGTAGAAGAAAACATAAAGGCACTGGGGTTACACGCCCTGATAGCGGTAGGGGGAGAAGATACCCTGGGAGTAGCCCAGAAGTTACACCAGGAAAAAGGTCTTCCCCTGGTAGGAGTGCCAAAAACCATAGATAACGACCTCTCCGCCACTGATTACACTTTTGGCTTTGACACTGCTATCAATATTATTACCGAGGCCCTTGACCGTTTGCATACCACAGCCAAATCGCATCACAGGGTAATGGTGGTTGAGATAATGGGAAGGCATGCCGGGTGGATGGCCCTTTACGGCGGTTTCTCCGGCGGCGCTCATATTATAATCCTGCCGGAAGAGCCGTTTGACCTGGAGGAAATCTGCCAGAAGATAAAAGAAAGAAAGAAGCAGGGCAAGAATTACACCATTGTGGCTGTAGCAGAAGGAGCTGTGCCCAAAGAAGGGCAGAGTTTTGTCACCCAATCGCAGGGGACCGATGCGTTTGGCCACATCCGCCTGGGCGGGATTGCCAAGGCACTGGAAAAGGAAATCCAGAAGAGAACGGGAATAGAAACAAGAAACGTAATCCTGGGACACCTGCAAAGAGGCGGCGCTCCCTCTGCCTTTGACAGAATCTTAGGGGTGCGCTTAGGAATGAAGGCAGTAGATATAGTGGCAGAAGGAAAGTTTGGCTATATGGCTGCCCTGAAGGGAACTGAAATCATAGCCGTTTCCCTGGAGGAAGCAGTGGGCAAACTAAAAGTGGTACCCCCTAATTTAATGGCAGAATTCCAGAGCCTCTTAAAGTAGCAGCTCGGTTGAAATAACTTACCGTCTTTGATAAACTTGAGAAGTGGGTTAAATGCCCACTTCTTATTTTTGGGGATTATCATGGATGGTGAAGTATTATCATTACTGGGAAGATTGGAGAGGGAAACCGGGCTCTCCCGGGATAAAATCAAGGAAGTGCTCTGTGATGCCCTGAAAATTGCTGCTGAGAGTAAATTCGGCACGGATAAGCCTATAGTGGTAAAGGTGGACGAAAGCTCGGGAGTAATAAACATCAATGTGGGCAAAAAGAGCATGCCGGTTGAAGCATTAGGCAGAATTGCCGCTTTGAAGGTGCGGCATATAATAATGCAGAGGATAAAAGAGGAGGAGAAAAACCTCCTTTACGAAAAGTTTAAAGAAAGAAAGGGTGAAGTGGTGCAAGGTGTGGTAGAAAGAAAAGAAGGGAGAGATTTCATAGTTGAAATAGAAAGAGCCGAGGTCCTGCTTCCCCATAACGAAACTCTCCCCCAGGACAGCTTCTACCGGGGAGAAAGAATCAAAGCTTTTATCTTAGACGTGAATAAAGGAATGGAATATCCCGTGCTTCTCTCGCGCACACATCCGCTGTTTTTAGAAGCACTGCTTCTCCAGGAAGTTCCCGAGCTAAAGGAGGGCATTGTCACCATCAAGAAGATAATGAGAGAACCCGGCTACAGGGCAAAAGTAGCCGTGGAGAGTAAAAAGGAGCACATAGATTC
>JALUVB010000157.1 GCA_027021085.1 bacterium | reverse complement strand
CCTCTGGCAGCGTCTTCTACGTAGGTGAGGTCTCTTCTTGCTTTTACATTGCCCAGTTTTAGCCGGTGGCTTCTGGATAGCTGGCTGATAATTTCGGGAATTACATAAGGTTGAGTTACCCGGGGACCGAAACAGTTAAACTGACGAAGTATTATTACGGGAAGTCCTATCTCGTGGTGAAGAGTAAATGCCAGTCTATCCGTGGCTAATTTGCTCACTGCATAGGTAGAAAGGGGAAAGGTGGGATGCTCTTCGTCCATGGGCAAATATTTTGCCTTGCCGTAGACTTCGGAGGTGGAATACTGCACAATTCTTTTTACTCCTGCCTCCTTGCAGGCAAGAAAAACGTTCAGGGCCCCCATGGTATTTATTTCCACGAACCCCCAGGGCCTATCGTAGCAGTAAGGGATGTAAGGCTCAGCAGCCAGGTTAAAGACATATTCCACCCCAATTTCCCGCAAGGTCTTTACAAATTCTCTGTCCCTGATATCACCTTTTATCATAATAATTTGCGCTTCGGTATCTTTTAAGTTTTCGTCATCACCGCTGAAGAAGTTATCATAGACTACTACTCTTGCCTTTCTTTTCACCAACTCCTTCACTAAATGTGACCCTATAAAACCAGCTCCTCCCGTAACCATTACCCTTTTATTCTTTAGAGTCAATTTCCCACCTCCTCATTTATAAAAAATGCAATCCTGGCTATTAGTACCTGATTATTACTCATGGCTTGCTTTGCGTATGCATTCTGCAATGAAATAAAGCTCTTCCTTCTTTAAGCCCGGGGAAGAGGGTAAGTAAAGTCCTTCCTTGCCGAGTGCTTCAGCTACCGGGAATTCTTCTGAGAGGTATTCTTTCCAGTACACGGGCTGTAAGTGAATGGGAATAAAGAATGCACGGGTTTCTATTCCCTTTTCTGCCAGTCTTTTACGCAGTTCATCCCGGGAAACTGCAAACTCGTTTTTTACCCTGATACCGTACATCCAGAATACATTTTTAATTTCACCGGTTTCGGGTGGCAACTCCAGTCCCGCCAGGTCTTTTAAGAGGGAGGTATAAAGCCGGGCATTTTCTATCCTTCTCTCCACCAGTTCCTCGAATTTCTCAAGCTGTCCCAGCCCAATAGCTCCCTGGAGATTTGTCATTCTGTAATTAAAACCCACGAATTTATGCCAGAAATGTCTCTCAGAAGAAAAGGCGTGGTCTCTCAGGTTCCGGGCCCTCCGGTAAATTTCTTCACTGTTGGTGGTAATCATTCCCCCTTCCCCCGTGGTTACAATCTTGTTAGCATAGAAGCTGAAACAGGCGCAGTCTCCGATGCTCCCCACTTTTTTCCCCTTGTACTCTGCTCCATGTGCTTCTGCGGCATCTTCTATGACCCATAGGTCGTATTTCCGGGCTATTTCCAGGATTCTATCCATATCACAGGGGTGCCCGTAAGTATGAACAGGCATAATGGCACGGGTGCGCGGGGTAATTTTTTCTTCTATCCTTTCCACGTCTATATTCCAGGTGCGGGGTTCTGCATCTATGAGCACAGGTTTTGCTCTGCAATATAGCACTGTGTTGGCAGTAGCTATCATGGTGAAAGTAGGGATGATGACCTCGTCTTTATCGCCAATCCCCAGGGTATAGAGGGCCAGGTGTAAGGCAGTGGTGCCGCTGGTAACTGCTACTCCGTATTCTGCTCCCACTTTGCGGGCAAATTTCTCCTCGAATTCCCTGATTTTACTTCCCAGGGAGGATATCCAGCCGGAATCCAAGCATTCCAGGACATGTTTTTTTTCTTTCCCGTCCAGCAATGGCTCACATACAGGGATAACCCTGCGAAACGGGTTATTGGGTCTGAGAGGGGGTTCCGGGAGGGGCAGGAGATGTAATTTATCTTCCCGGAAAACAGTAGCCGGTTTAATTATCTCTCTCTTTGCCATTTTAATTTTGCTCCTTTTA